>JACRBD010000121.1 GCA_016234625.1 Caulobacterales bacterium
AATGCCGAGATGCCGCCCGAACTGTGGACCGACCCCCTGATGTACCAGGGCGGCTCGGACGGCTTCCTCGGGCCCCGCGACACGATCCCCCTGAAGGACGAGGCCTGGGGCTGCGACCTGGAGGGCGAGATCGCCGTGATCACCGATGACGTGCCGCTGGGCGCCACGCGGGAGCAGGGCCTGGCCGCCGTGCGGCTGGTGTTGCTGTGCAACGACGTCTCCCTGCGCAACCTGATCCCCGGCGAGATCGGCAAGAGCTTCGGCTTCTTCCAGTCCAAGCCGGCCAGCGCCTTCTCCCCGGTGGCGGTGACGCCGGACTCGCTGGGCGACCGCTGGAAGGACGGCAAGTTGCACGGGCCCCTGGAGGTCGAGCTGAACGGCAAGCCCTTCGGCGAGGCCGACGCCGGGGTCGACATGACCTTCGACTTCGGGACCCTGATCGCCCATGCGGCGAAGACCCGCGCGCTCGGCGCCGGGACCATCATCGGCTCGGGCACGGTGTCCAACCGCGATGCGGAAGGCGGTCCAGGCAAACCCATCAGCCAGGGCGGTTTGGGCTACAGTTGCATCGCCGAGGTGCGCACGGTGGAGACACTGCTCGCCGGAGAGGCGAAAACGCCGTTCCTGCGCCATGGCGACACGGTCCGCATTGAGATGCGGGACGAGAAACGCCACTCGATCTTCGGGGCCATCGAACAGACGGTGGCGCCCGCCACTTGATGGGAAGGAAGAAGGCCATGGGCGCAGGGGTGACGCCGCTGCCGCGCAAGCGGACGCCGGACACGCTGGTGCTCGACGACTACCTTCCCTATCGCCTGTCGATCGCCTCCAACGGCGTCTCGGGCCTGATCGCCCGGGCCTACCAGGACCGCTTCGGCCTGACGATCCCGCAGTGGCGGCTGATGGCGGTGCTGGCCGAGGGCGCCCTGACGCCCCAGGCCCTGGTCGCCCGCACAGCCATGGACAAGGTCACCGTCAGCCGCGCCGCCCAGGGCCTGGTGGCCCGCAACCTTGTCGAGCGCACGGCCAGCGAGTCCGACGGCCGGTCCCACACCCTGGCCCTGACCGACACCGGCCGCCGCCTGCATGGTGAGATCGCACCCCTGGCCCTGGCCTATGAAGCCGCTCTGCTGGCGGGCCTGGCCCCGGCCGAGGTGGCGACGCTGAAGCGGTTGCTGGTGCGGCTGGAGACCGCCGCGGCGCGGCTGTCGGGCGACGGCGGCTGAAGGCTGGACGTGGCCGCGCTTCCGCCGCCATGCTGCGGACCCTGGCTGGAGGCTCCGCTTGCCGATGAACACGCCGCCATACGATCTCTCCGCGCCGCTCGAGACGCGGTCGATCAGCTTCGAGAACCCCACTGGCGCCCGCGCGGCCGGCGGGCTGGCGGCCAGTCCCCTGGGGGTGGGCCGCAAGGGCGCTCCGGCGCGGATGATCGCGCCCGGCGAGACCGTCACCCTGGCCGACATCGCCGGCAGCGGGACCATCCGCCATATCTGGCTGACCGGGCCTCAGGCCGCCAAGGCTCTGCGGGGCGTGGTGATCCGCGCCTGGTGGGACGATCAGGCCCATCCGAGCATCGAGGCGCCGCTCGGCGACCTGTTCGGCTTCGCCCACGGTCGCACGCCGTCGTTCGAGTCGGCGGTCCATTCGGTGGGCCGGCGCTATGCTCTCAACCTCTGGCTGGCGATGCCGTTCACCCGCCGGGTGCGGCTGACCCTGACCAACGAGACGGCCCGTCCCGTGATCGTGTTCTACCAGATCGACTACACGCTCGGGGACGCCCACCCCGAGGATGTCGGTCGCCTGCATGTGCTGTTTCGGCGGGAAAACCCCACCAGGCCGGGCGAGGATTTCGAACTGCTGCCCCGCCGCGAGGGCAGTGGCCGCTACCTCGGCGCGGTGATCGGCGTGCGGCCCCTCAGCGGCGGCTGGTGGGGCGAGGGGGAGGCGAAGATCTTCCTCGATGGCGACACCGACGTCCCGACCATCTGCGGCACCGGGGCGGAGGACTATGTGGGTCTGTCGTTCGGCCTGCAGCAGACGTCGTTCCGCTATCACGGAGCCAACTGGCGGGAACTGGACGACGACACCAACACCGGCCGGGTTTCGATGTATCGCTGGCACCTGCCCGACCCGGTGGTCTGGAAGACCGACATCCGGGTGACCATCCAGCAGATCGGCATCACCGGGGGCGTCACCCCGGCGAGCATCGAGGACTACAAGGCCATGCTGGTGGAGCGGGCCGACGACTGGTCGGCGGCGACCTTCTGGTACGAGCCGGTCCCCAGCGCGCCGTTGCCGCCGATGCCCGATGTGGCCGCGCGGACGGCCGACCTGCCGAAAGCCTGAAGCCGTCGGGACCGGCGCCGCGGCGAGAATGATCGCCGCCACGGCGCCGGGCGGCAGAGCCTGCGGCTTGGAGGAACACAGGCTAGGACCGCAACCGGTGGGGACAGCCAGTTGAACCTGGGTCCTCCTGGCGATCCATCCCGCGAATTGGGGATGGCCGTCGCCGCCGCGCATTGACCCGCGAGCGGGCGCCGCTAGATTGCGCGCCTTCCCGAAGGATCGGGCCCCTGTGGTGGAACTGGTAGACGCGCCGCACTCAAAATGCGGTTCCGCAAGGAGTGTCGGTTCGAGTCCGACCGGGGGCACCATCCTGCTTCGCCCTGAGGGCTTCGCAGGACAAGTCCTGCTTTGTCATTCGAAGCAGGATGCCCTCCGAAGCCTTGGCGATGGAGGGCTGTTGCCGATGACCCGCCGCCCTGCGGGCTTCGCAGGACAAGTCCCTGTGTGGGCGATCAAAGCAGGACTTGTCCTGCGAAGCGCACCGCGCGAAGCAGGAAGCCTTGGCGAAGGCGGGCGACCGCCGCGCCTGTCGTCATGCTATTAGCCGCCAGTCTGCACGGGAGAGTTTCATGGCCCCTACGAAAATCGGCGCGGCGGCGGCCGTGGCCCGCCTCAGTGGATGGGCGGCGGCGGACGGCCGTGACGCCATCGTCAAGACCTTCAGGTTCGGCGACTTCAACGCCGCCTTCGGGTTCATGACCCGCGTGGCCCTGATGGCGGACAAGCTCGACCACCACCCCGAGTGGTTCAACGTCTACAACCGGGTCGAGGTGCTGCTGGCGACTCACGACGCTGACGGCGTCACCGAGCTGGACGTGACGCTGGCCGGCTTCATGGACGAGATCGCCGGCTAGGGCAGGGCGGCGCGGAAGGCCTCGACGTGGAGGGTGATCCGGCGCGGCCGGGCGCTGCGGACCCACTGCACCAGCAGCGGCAGGCTCAAGACGACGACAGCGGCCTTGATCCAGGAGGCCGCGCTGTGACTCGTCGGCAGCAGGATCAGCACCGCGATCAGGGCGACGAACATCACCGCCACCAAGATCAGCTGCGCCCAGTAGGACGCGGTGGAGGAGCCCAGCCGGGCCTTCGCGCCAGGCGACAGGGCCGCGACCCGCTCGACGCAGGCCAGCAGGAACGGACCAAAGCTCGCCGAGCGGTTCTCGAAGTTGGCGATCCCGACGAAATGCTGGTTGTCGATCACCCAGCGCCGGCCGCCCCGGGCGGTCAGGCTGAGCCGACAGACATCCGAGGGCTCAAGGCCAAGACGGACCTCGGTGACCTCCCGCCACGCCAGGCTTTGCGTCCCGTCGCCGGGCCGAACCCGGACCAGCGCCTCGGGCGTAACCGTCCAGGTCTGCTCACTCTTTTCGAAGAGACTGGCCCGTTTGGCGTAGCTGGTCATGACGCTCCCTTGCGCCCCGCAGTCTGGCATCGGAACATCGCCTTTCCACCCCGCAAAGGGGGGACGCCTTTGAGGAGGCAAGCGTGGCAGTGGATGTGGACGCCGGCGTGACGCCTGCGACAAGGGCGGCTCCGGTCGGCCGGGCCGGGCCGGGCGAGGGACGGATGCCCCTGTGGCGGCTGCTGGCCTTCGCCACCCCGACGATCCCGCTGGCGGCCATGCTGATGCCGGTCACCGCCTATCTGCCCAACTACTACGCGCAGGACCTGAAGGTGGACCTCGCCGAACTCGGCTGGGCCTTCATGGTGGTGCGCTTCTTCGACCTGTGGTTCGACCCGGCGCTGGGACTGCTGATGGACCGGACGAAGTCGCGCTGGGGCCGGTTCCGGCCGTGGTTCGTCATCGGCGCCCCGATCGCCATGCTGGCGGTCTACATGCTGTTCATGGCCAGGCCCGGGATCGGCGGCGGCTATATCCTGCTGTGGCTGATCGTCGGCTTTGCCGGCCAGTCGATGTCCCAGCTGGGCCACATGGCCTGGGCGGCGACCATCGCGCCCGGCTACGACGAGCGGTCACGAGTCTACGGCTGGTGGCAGGCCATGACGGTGGGCGGGATGATCGCCATCCTGCTGATGCCGCCGATCGTCAAGTTCGGCTTCGGCGGCGACTTCGCCACGGGGGTCAGGGCCATGGGCTGGTTCACCATCGTCGTCCTGCCCCTGACAACCCTGGCGGCCCTTTCAGTCACCGGCGAGCCGGCGGCCCGGCCGCATCACGAGCCGCCGAGCCTGGCCAATGTGGTGGCGATGTTCCGGCGCGAGTCGGTGCTGCGGGTGCTGGCCGCCGACATCGCCTGGGGCACGGCGCTGGCGGTCTCGGGGACGCTGCTGTTCTTCTTCTTTGACGCGGTGAGGGGCGTCGAGCGGGGCATGGCCGGGCTGATGCTGATCGCCTTCTTCGTCGGCGCGCTCGTCGGGGCGCCGATCTGGCGGGTCGTCGCGCGGCGGTACGGCAAGCATCGCGCCCTGACCATCGGCGGGGTCGCCTGGGCGCTTATGCAGCTGTCCGTGCTGGTCGCGCCGAACCTCCTGTGGCTCGGCTTCGTGACGATGTTCCTCGCGGGCCTGCCCTACGCCTCCGGCCCGATCATGCTCAAGGCGATGATGGCCGACGTGGCCGACGAGGAGCGGCTGGCCAGCGGCGTCGACCGCACCGGCCTGCTGTTCTCGCTGCTGACCGGCTCGATCAAGATCGGCTCAATGCTGGCGGTCGGCGGCAGTCTGTTCCTGCTCAAGGAAGTCGGGTTCGTCGCCGGGCTGTCGGGCGAGAACAGCCCCGCCGCCCTGCTGACCCTGCAGCTGATGTTCTGCATCGGCCCGGCCTTGCTGGCCCTGTTCGCGGCCTGGATCATCAGCGGCTACCGGCTCGACGCCGGCGCCCATGAAGACGTCCGCCGCCGGCTGGCCGAGAAGGATCTGGAACACCAGCCGCCGATCCTGCCGTGATTTCCGGACAATCCTCCCCACGCAGTGGGGAGGATCGTTCGCGCTAACGGCTACCCCGACAAACTGCCACGCAGCGTTCCGCCAGCACCTGGCCGGCGTCGATCAAGGGGACGTCGAGTTCGTCCTGGGACAGCACCAGGGGCACCTCGGTGCAGCCGGCGATGACCGCCTGGGCGCCGGCTTCCACCAGGGACTCCGCCACCGCCACGATCTCGTCCTGGACCTCCTCGCCCACGTCGCCGGCCTTGATGCGGTAGAGTAGGCTCATGAACCACTCCTGCTTGGCCTTCGACAGGCAGACGGGCTCCAACCCCATGCCCTTCAGCCGGTCGGTGTAGAGCACCAGGGCCAGGCCCGTGGCCAGGATTCCGACCCGGTCCGCCCCGCCCAGCCGCGCCGACTGGCAGGCGATGTCGATCATGTCGACCAGCGGCAGGCCCGACGCCGCGCGGACCTCATCGGTATAGGCGTGGGCGGTGTTGCAGGCGATCGCCAGCACCTCCGCTCCAGCGTCACGCAGGCCCACGGCCATGGCCGCCAGCACCGGTCCCGGGGCGTTGCCCGGGTCGTTGCGGTCAGGAACCTGGGGGTTGATGTCGACCAGCACCCGCAGATGGTCCTGATCGCGCCCGGCCGGCGTCGCCGCCTGCAGCTTGGCGAGGAAGTCGAGGGTCGCGGCTGGTCCCATGCCGCCGAGGACGCCGAGGGTTTTCATGGCTGGTTCTCGCTTTCCTTCGTTGCGTCCTTCGAGACGCTCGCCTGGGGGCTCGCTCCTCAGGATGACGTGGATGGGTGGGCCGCAAAAGTGTTCGTCATGGTGAGGAGCGAGGCCTCAGTCGAGCGTCTCGAACCACGCACATCATGTCAGCGCCCCCTCCAGTTCCCCATGATAGCCGAACAGGCCCTGGGCGCCGCCGGTGTGCAGGAAGACCACCGTCTCGCCCTCGAAGGCGCCCTTGCGGGCCAGGTCGATCAGGCCCTTCATCGCCTTGCCGGTATAGACCGGATCCAGCAGCAGCCCCTCGGTGCGGGCGGCCAGCTTGAGGGCGTCGATCACCGCCTGGTCGATCAGGCCGTAGCCGGCGCCGACGTAGTCGCAGTCGGCGAACACCCGGTCCCGCGTCACCCGCTCGCGGGGGCCCAGCAGGGCGGCGGTTTCGCGGGCCAGGTTGAAGACGTTCTCCTCCTGTTGGGCCCTGGGCGCGCGCACCCCGATGCCGAGCACCGGAATGTCCGCGCCGCTGACCGCCATGCCGGCGACCAGGCCGCCTTGCGTGCCGGCGCTGCCGGTGGCCGTGACCAGCCGGTCGATGACCAGGCCCTCGTCATTGGCCTGGCTGGCCAGCTCCAGCGCGCAATCGACGTAGCCGAGCGCGCCGACGGCGTTCGAGCCGCCGCCCGGAATGACATAGGGAACACCGCCTCGCGCCCTGCAGGCCTCGGCGTTCATCGCCATCTCGGCGTTCATGTCGGTATCGACCGGCACCATCCGCAGGCTTGCTCCGAGCAGGCGGTCGAGCAGCACATTGCCCGACCCTGTGTAGTCAACGGCCTGATTGCCGGTCCGGTTCTCCAGAATGATCTCGCAGGCCATGCCGAAGCTGGCCGCAGCCGCCGCCGTCTGGCGCACATGGTTGGACTGGATCGCCCCCTGGGTGATCAGGGTGTCGGCGCCGTGTTCCAGCGCCTCGCCCAGCAGGAACTCCAGCTTGCGGGTCTTGTTGCCGCCGCCGGCCAGGCCCGTGCAGTCGTCTCGCTTGATCCACAGGTCGACGCCCAGCTCGGCGCTGAGGCGCGGGGCCGGCTCCAGCGGGGTCGGCAGGTGAGCGAAGCGGGCGCGGGCGAACTTGGCGAGATTCATGGAGCGTCCCTCAGGGCCGATTCTCGTGTTATCATGCCTCAGAGCTTCACGCCGGGGAGGAGATCAAAATGACCCCCAAAGTCGTGTTCGCGTCCGCCGCACTGGTCCTCACCCTGGGTTTCGCCGCCCCGGCCGCGCCGGCGGCCTATGTCCTCGGGGGCGGCCTGGCCAACGCCTGTTCCCAGTTCGCCCTCGACGGCCGGTCGGACGACTATTCGCTCAACACCTGCACCTATGCGCTGGAAACCGAGGTGCTGGTGAAGCGCGACCGGGCCGCGACCCTGGTCAATCGCGGGGTGATCCAGCTGCGGCGCAAGAAATACGAGTCGGCCAACCGCGACTTCGACACGGCCATCAAGCTGCAACCGGCCATGGGCGAGGCCTGGGTCAACCGCGGTGCAGCCCTGATCGCCCAGCAGCGCTGGCAGGAAGGCATGGTCGATATCGACAGGGGCCTGGCCCTCGGCCCGGACGAGCCGGAGAAGGCCTATTTCAACCGCGCCCTCGCCTGGGAGGCCCTCGACGACATGGAGGCCGCCTGGCGCGACTACAGCAAGGCCGCCGAGCTGAAGCCGGACTGGGAAGCGCCGCGCAAGGAGCTGGTGCGGTTCACGGTCACGCGGCGGTAGCAGGTAGGGCGTAGGGCGTAGGGAGTAGTTCGACCGGTTCACGCTACAGGCGCCGCGACTCCGCTTTGGCTACTCCCTACTCCCTACTCCCTACGTCCTACTCCCTCGGCAAAGGAGGTCCCCATGCGAAGTCTCATCCTGGCAGCCGTCCTGACCGCCCTTGCGGCCCCCGCCTCGGCCTCGGTGCTGGTCATGGGCACGGGTATGGCCGCCGACTGTTCGAAGGCCGCCTACAACGGCCGGTCCGACCCGGATTCGATCCTGCTCTGCAGCCGGTCGCTGGACGAGGAGTCGCTGAACCGCCGCGACCGGGCCGGCACCCTGGTCAATCGCGGCGTGATGCTGCTGCGGACCAAGGACTACGGCGCCGCCCGGGCCGACTTCGACAAGGCCATCACCCTGGAGCCGACGCTCGGCGAGGCCTTCGTCAACCGCGGCGTGACCCTGATGGCCGACAAGGCCTACGCCGAAGCGCTGTCGGAGATCGACCGGGGCCTGGCGCTGGGCGTCGATGAACCGGCCAAGGCCTTCTACAACCGGGGCCTGGTGCAGGAGTCCCTCGGCGACGCCACGGCCGCCTACCACGACTACCGCAAGGCCCAGGACCTGGCCCCGGACTGGGCGCTCCCGGCGCGGCAGCTGACGCGGTTCACGGTGAAGCGGCCGTAGCAGGGGACATGTACCGAAGGTTCGTGTCCCCTAAACCCGTCGCCGCTCGATTGGGGGACACGTACCTTCGGTACATGTCCCCCATTCCCCGCCCATTCCCCTCACAGGCGAACCGTACTGGACGAACAGGGCCCGGCGCCGCAGCGTGACGTCTGAACGGACGGAGACACACCATGCGGTGGGAACGCGGCAGGCAGTCGGGCAACATCGAGGACCGGCGCGGCCGGGGCGGCTACGGGACGGTCGGCGGGATCGGCGCCGTGGGCATCGTGGCGGTGCTGATCGGGGTGTTCGTCTTCGGCGAGGATCCCGGCGTGATGGTCAACGCCGTCAACGACATCGCCGGCCAGCAGCAGGTGGGCGTGCGCGGCGCGCCGACCGACGCGGCGGGCCGCTTCGTCGGGGCCATCGAGACCTCCACCAGCACCGTCTGGACCGAGCTGTTCCGCCAGTCCGGCAAGCCCTATCAGCCCACCGCCGGCGTCGTCCTCTATGACCAGGTCACCGCCACCGGCTGCGGCGCCGGCCAGGCGGCCATGGGGCCGTTCTACTGCCCGGCCGACCACAAGGTGTACCTCGACCTGGCCTTCTGGAACGAGCTGGAGAGCCGTTTCGGGGCCAAGGGCGATTTCGCCCGCGCCTATGTCATCGCCCACGAGATCGGCCACCATGTGCAGTTCCTGCGCGGCGAGCTGGACGACGGCAGCGGCGCCCGGGCCAGCATGGGCGACGGCGCCGGCCAGGTGCGGGTCGAGCTGCAGGCCGACTGCTACGCCGGCGTCTGGGCCGCCCGCACGGGCGCGGCCACCGCCGGCGAGGTCGAGCTGGAGGCCGGCGATATCGAGGAGGGTCTGGCCGCCGCCAGCTCGGTCGGCGACGACACCATCCAGCGCCGCACCCAGGGCCGGGTGGTTCCCGACTCCTTCACCCACGGCACCTCCGAGCAACGGATGCGCTGGTTCAAGCGCGGCTACGACAGCGGCGACCCGGCGCATTGCGACACGTTCGGGGCGGCGGCGCTGTAGGGCGCGTCAATCCTCCCCCAGCAGGGGGAGGGGGACCACCCGGAGGGTGGTGGAGAGGGAGGCGCGGTGTTGGCGGGGATGTCGCGTTCGACCGCGCCTGATCGTCGACCACCGCGCTTCCCTCACCACCATGCTCCGCATGGTCCCCCTCTCCCAATCGGGAGAGGAAGAACGCACCGCCTTGCCCCCGGATCGGGCCGGGCCTAGTCTCCGCTCGTTCTCCGGGGAGCCCCGCTTGAGGGGCTGAGATTCGGCTAGCGCCGTGACCCGCCGAACCTGATCCGGGTCATGCCGGCGAAGGGAGAGGAGCCACACCCGAGACCGCGCGCGGGGAGGGTGGATCACCCGGCGTCGGCAAGGCCCTTACCCGAAGGACCTTGCGCCATGAACATCCACGCCCCCACGCCCCCCAGGACCGACGACGTCGCCGTCGGGCCGCGTCTGGGCAGCCGCAAGGTCTACGCCTCGGGCGAGCTGTTCCCGGACATCCGCGTGCCGTTCCGCGAGGTGGCGCTGCACCCCAGCGCCAACGAGCCGCCGCTGACCCTCTATGACCCGTCCGGCCCCTATACCGACCCGGCGGCGGTGATCGACATCGACAAGGGCCTGCCGCGCATCCGGGAAGCCTGGGTCACCGGCCGGGGCGATGTCGAGGTCGTCGCCGAGCCCCGCCAGGTCAAGCCGGAGGACAACGGCTTCGCCCGGGGCAAGCACCTGGCCCCGCAGTTCCACGACGAGACCCGCCGCGTCTACCGCGCCAAACCGGGCGCCGCCGTGACCCAGCTGGAGTACGCCCGCAAGGGCATCATCACCCCGGAGATGGAATACATCGCAATCCGGGAGAGCCAAACCCGCGAGATGATGCGGGATGCCTACAGGACTCACGGAAAGGGAGTGGCCCAGCATCCTG
>JACRBD010000122.1 GCA_016234625.1 Caulobacterales bacterium
GCTTCGTCGCCGCCGGCATCCGGCCCGAGCTCGACCAGGCCCGCGCCCTGCGCGACGACCGCCGCCGGTTCGCGGATGCTGGCCGCGCGGCTGGCCCGACCGTTGCTGGACCCGCAGGCCATCGATACGCGGCTGGACGCGGTGCAGTGGCTGCTGGAGCGGCGGGTGCTGCGCGAGCGGCTACGCGACGCGCTCAAGCGCTCGGGCGACCTGGCCCGCGCCCTGTCACGGCTGGCGCTGGGCCGCGGCGGTCCCCGCGACCTGGGCTGCCTGCGCGACGGGCTGAAGACCGGCGAGGCCCTGTCTGGCCTGGTGGTCGATGCCGGCGACAGCCTGAGCGCCCCGCCCTTCGAGATCGAGATGGCCCTGGCGGCGGTCAATCCCTCGCATTCGGCCGACCTGTCGGGCCTGCTGGCCCAGCTGATGGACGGCCTGGGGCCCGACCTGCCGGCCCAGGCCCGGGACGGCGGCTTCGTCGCCGCCGGCATCCGGCCCGAGCTCGACCAGGCCCGCGCCCTGCGCGACGACAGCCGCCGGGTGATCATCGAGCTGGAAGGACGGCTGGCGCGCGAGAGCAATGTGCCGCTGAAGATCCGCCACAACGCGGTGCTGGGCTATTTCGTCGAGACGACGGCGAACAAGGCCGACCCGCTGTTCCAGCCGCCGCTGAACGCCACCTTCATTCACCGCCAGACCCTGGCCAACCAGGTGCGGTTCACCACCGTCGAGCTGGCCGACCTGGACGCCCGTATCGCCCAGGCCGGCGAACGGGCCCTGGCCATAGAGGTCGCCACCTTCGAGGCCTGGCGCGAAGCCGCCTGCGCCCTGGCCGCGCCGCTGCAGGCCGCCGCGCGGGCGCTGGCGACGCTGGACGTGGACTCGGCCCTGGCCGAATGGGCGGAGGACCAGCGGGCCGTTCGGCCGGTGGTCGATCGTAGCTTCTGTTTCGAGGCGAAGGGCGGCCGCCACCCGGTGGTCGAGGCGGCGGTCAAGCGGGCCGGCGAGCCCTTCACCCCCAACGACTGCGCCCTGGACGGCTCGGGCGAGGCCGGCGCGCGCCTGTCAATCGTTACAGGGCCGAACATGGCCGGCAAGTCGACCTTTCTGCGCCAGAACGCCCTCCTGGCGGTGATGGCCCAGGCCGGCTGCTTCGTGCCGGCCAGGGCCCTGCGGCTGGGCGTGGTCGACCGGCTGTTCAGCCGGGTCGGCGCCGGCGACGACCTGGCCCGGGGCCGCTCGACCTTCATGGCCGAAATGGTCGAGACCGCCGCCATCCTGACCCAGGCGACCCCGCGCAGCTTCGTCATCCTCGACGAGATCGGCCGGGGCACGGCCACCTGGGACGGCCTGGCCATCGCCTGGGCCTGCGCCGAGGCCCTGCACGGGGTGAACCGGTCCCGTGCGTTGTTCGCCACCCACTATCACGAGCTGGCGGCGCTGGAGGACCGGCTGGGCCATGTGTCAAACCTGTCGATGAAGGCCAAGGAATGGAACGGCGACCTGGTCTTCCTGCACGAGGCGGGGCCCGGCCATGCCGACCGCAGCTACGGCGTCCAGGTGGCCAAGCTGGCCGGGGTGCCGCCCACTGTTGTGGCGAGAGCCCGCGAGGTGCTGGAGCGGCTGGAGAGCGAGGCGGAATCCCCCGCTCGCCTCGAGGGTCTACCCCTGTTCGCGGCGACCGCCCCGACACCGGTGAAACACGGCCCCAGTCCGGTTGAGGAGGCGCTGAAGGGCCTTGAGCCGGACGGCATGAGTCCGCGCGAGGCGATGGAAGCGCTCTATCGGCTGAAGGGGATGCTTTAGCTTCTGAGGTCGCTGAGTAGTTCAGGAAGGTCCCGCGAGCCGTGCAAAATCCTCAGGATGCTCGGCGGTGTCACAGCGGCATCGTAGATCAAGATGTAGGGGTGTCGCTGGAGCGTCCAGAATCGGACGGGCGGATCAGCCAACTCTCGCCTCTCGGCGCCAATCCGGGGATGGCGCCCAATCCGGATCAATGCGTCCTCCACCTCATCGGTGAACTTGCTGGCCGCTCGTCGACTATCGGTGGTGATTGAGTCCACGGCCGCCAGAAAATCCCTGGTCGCCATCCGTGAAAGCGTCGCCTTCATTCGACATCCGGGCCCAGCCGAGCTTCAGCCGCAGCGATGGCGGCCCTGGCTTGGGCGATCGCATCATCGCCTGAAACCCATCCGTCCCGATCCGATTCCTCACGCACGCCGTCCAGCATGGCCATGAAGGCGGTCTTCCGATCCTGCGCGTCCTGCAGCATCCGCAGCGCCGACCGAACGACCTCGCTGACGTTGTTGTATCGACCGTCCTCCACGCACTGCTTCGCGAAGCGCTCCAGTTCAGGGCTTAGATGGACGTTGGTCGACATGGCGATCTCGTGTGTCAAACTTTGACATACTTATCACGATCCGCCGAGCCAACAAAGCCGGTGGCCGCGCGCGTCCGGACTTCCAGCCCGTTGCACACTTTCGTGTTGCAGCGCACATAAGTCCTATGGCTCCCCGTCTTCGCCCTACCCGTCTGGAACATGTCGTCGACGGCATCGCCCTGCGCGCGCGTCTCACCGCCGCGGCCCATGACGCCC
>JACRBD010000120.1 GCA_016234625.1 Caulobacterales bacterium
AGCCGCCGCCATCGACCGCCACGCGGAGCATCAGCGGGCGACCCTCGGTCTCGCCAATGCTGCGAATCCGGCGGGCGGCTTGTTCGGACAGGGTTACGGCGGCGTCGGTCATGGCTGTGGAAAACGTCCTCAGGTCCTATATGTGCAACCCCACGCTCCGGGGAAAGGGGCGATTGTCTTCGGGCTTCCAGATGCCGCAACCGTTTCAGCCGCCGCCCCGCGCGCCCTACGCCGAGAATCCGGCGCATTCGAAGGGCCGCCGGCATCCCGAGGCCGAGAGCCGCACCCGCACGCCCTTCGCCCGCGACCGCGATCGGATCATCCATTGCACCGCCTTCCGCCGGCTGAAAGAGAAGACCCAGGTCTTCGTGGCGCACGAGGGCGACCACTACCGCACCCGCCTGACCCATTCCCTGGAAGTGGCCCAGATTGCCCGGTCGATCTCCACGGCGCTGGGGCTGGACAACGACCTGGCCGAGACGGTCGCCCTGGCCCACGACCTGGGTCATCCGCCCTTCGGCCACGCCGGCGAGGACCAGCTGGACGACAGCATGAAACCCTGGGGCGGGTTCGACCACAACGTCCAGACCTTCCGCGTCGCGGCCAAGCTGGAGCACCGCTATCCCGACTTCGAGGGGCTCAACCTGACCTGGGAGACCCTCGAGGGGATCATCAAGCACAACGGTCCGGTGGCCGTGAAGCTGGATCGGCCATCCTGGGGCATGGTCCGGGAGTTCAACGCCGGCTGGGATCTGCGGCTGGACAGCTGGGCCTCGGCCGAGGCCCAGGTCGCCGCCATCGCCGACGACATCGCCTACAACAACCACGACGTGGATGACGGGGTGCAGGCGGGCCTGTTCGGCCTGGGCGACCTGCTCGACGTGCCGCTGATCGGGCCGATCCTGCACGGGGTGCGGGCCGAGCGGCCGGACCTCGACGAGCGGCTGACCCGGCTGGAGGCCGTGCGGCGGATGATCGGAGCGATGATCGACGACGTGATGGGCGAGACCCTGCGCCGGGCCACCGCCACCGGCGTCGCCTCGCCGGACGATGTCCGCGGTCTCGACCATGCCCTGGTGGCCTTCTCGCCGGACATGCTCGAGGATCTGGCCCGCCTGCGCGCCTTCCTGATGGAGCGGATGTACCGCCACTGGAAGGTCAACCGCACCCGCAGCCAGGCCAGGCGCCTGCTGGCCGACATGTTCTCCCTGTTCCAGGCCGAGCCGGAGGTGCTGCCCACCGAATGGTTCGTGCTGACCCAGAACATTCCCGACGCCGACCGCGCGCGGGTGGTTTGCGACTACATCGCCGGCATGACCGACCGCTTCGCCATCGAGGAGCACCGGCGGCTGTTCCAGCTGGAGACCTGGAGCTGAGGCCGGCTGGGGATGCGGTGACAGTTTGCGTCCTTCGAGACGCGGACCTGAGGGTCCGCTCCTCAGGATGACGGGCAGGGGTGGGTTGCATTTCCGTTCGTCAGGGGGAGGAGCGAGCCTCAAGCGACCCCGGACTGGATCCGGGGCTCGAACCACGCACGGCTTCGCCGCTTCACGGGCCGGGCCTGTGAAGGTGGGGAGGGCGCGGAGCGCTTCGGCCTCAGCGGGTGCTGAGGGGGTAATCGTTCTGAGAGAGCTGAAACCGTCGCGCTCCGCGAAGTTCGTTTTCCGAGTGCTGCGGTAGGCAGCCCGCTTAAGGCTTAGCCGCATCGACCCTCGGCGGGCGGGTGGCGGCGAAGCCATCCCCGGACCGCGACGGTAACCCCCCGTCGCCTGCCGCTCGTCCGGCCAGAGGTCGCTGAGCCTGATCTCCGCACCGACTCCAATGCCGGCGATGGAGGGGCATTCAAGACTGACGCCGTCAGAGCTTCCCGCTCGAACTCCACCCCGCCGCCGCATCGGATCGCCTTGGCCGAGGCGCCCTCCCCGTGCGGCGGGATGAGGGAAGGATAGGGGCGGTGGGGCAGGGTGGGGAGAATTCGGGGAATGGCCGTGCGCGAGGCAGGGTCTGAGGCAACGAATTCAGATCGTTAGCCGCATCTGCAGCTAGCGAGCGCCGCGATCAGAGTCCTTCCCCCTGGAGGGGGGAAGGGTTGGGATGGGGGTGGCGCCGGCTCGGGGGCGCGGTGTTACAGGCTGCGGCGAACGATCCGACGGGAGTGGACCGGACCAACCTCCACCCCCATCCCCGGCCCTTCCCCCCTCCAAGGGAAAGGGAGATGCCCCTGATCTCTTGCCAGCCAGCGTGCCGGACGGTCCAGGTCAGTCAAGGGTG
>JACRBD010000124.1 GCA_016234625.1 Caulobacterales bacterium
ATTCACCCCCAGTTAGCGTCATGGCCCGACTTGTTCGGGCCACCCATGCACGCTGACGCCGGAAGCTGGCCCGCTGAAGGTCGGCGGATCCCCGTCCCATACCGTGTTCATGGGTGGCCCGAACAAGTCGGGCCATGACGGACATATTTGAACCGAAGCGCCCGAAATCAGCCGTCGCTAGCCTGAACCTCGAGCTCGGCGTAGGCCTCGTTGGGCCAGCGCCGGTGGACCCAGAACCATTCCTCGGGCCGCTCGCGCACCCGGTCCTCGACGAAGGCGGTGATGCGGCGCACCCCCTCCTCGATGTCGGCGGTGCGGTCACCGGTCTTTTCCAGCACGATCGGCTCGTAGACCACCACCCGAAACCTGGCGCCCTTCGTCCGCTGCACGCACATGGGCTGCAGCACGGTGTCGAAGCGCAGCGCCAGGCGGGTCGGCCCCGGCGCGGCCATCACCGGCCGGCCGAAGAAGGGCGCGGCCACCCCGCCCCGGTTGAACTTCTGGTCGTTCATCAAGGCCACGGAGACGCCCTTGCCCAGGGCCTCCAGCATCTCCCGCGCGCCGTCGCCGCCCTTGGGCGCGAACAGCCGCACGCCATAGCGGAACCGGCTGTCGCGGATGCGCTTGTCCACATAGGGGTTGTTGGCCGCGCGGTAGGTGATCTCGCAATTGATCCCGGAATTGACGATCGCCGCCGGCATCACCTCCCAGTTGGAGAAGTGGCCCGAGACGAACACCACCGGCTTGCCGCCCTTGGCGATCTCGGCCAATCGCTCGCCATTGACCATCTCCACCCGCCCCGTCGACGGCAGCAGCCGGTCCATCATGGGAAACTCGGCCACCGTCCGGCCATTGCATTCCCACTGTTCGCCGAGGATCCACTTTCGCCAGGCCTCGTCCTTCTCCGGGAAGGCCAGGCGCAGGTTCTGGTCGGCCAGGGCGTGGGTCTTGGTCAGGGGCCCGATCAGCCGCGCCGCCGCCCCGCCCAGCCACGATGCCGCATCGACAGGCAGCAGCCGGAACAGGAAGGTGAAGACGTCGAAGCCCACGGCTTCCAGCCGCCAGACGAGGTCCTGCCCGAAGGAAATGCGCTTGTCACTCATTGCCATTACCTAGCGCGCTTCGCGGCTGAGTGGGAATCGCGCCCGGGATGATCCCCCGACAGGCGCTTATGCACAGGCCCGGATCGCTTGGCGCGCGACTTGCGACTTTGAGGTCAGACCGTTCCGTTTCGGAACAGTCGGTGATGCAACAACACGGGGGCGACAGCCCATGGGCAACGACATCGACGTTCACCTCGGCAAGCGGCTTCGCCGCCGTCGCCGGCTCCTCGGTCTGACCCAGCAACAGCTGGCCGGCACCGTAGGCGTGCGCTTTCAACAGATCCAGAAGTACGAATGCGGCGCGAACCGCATCTCGGCCTCGCGGCTCTGGCAACTGTCCGAGGCCCTCGAGGTCCCGGTCGGCTACTTCTATGATGGCCTGTCCGACGCCGACCGGCGCGAACTGGCCACCGAGAATTCCGGCGAAGGCGGCGAGATGTTCGCCCGCAAGGAAACCCTCGACCTGATCCGCGCCTACTACCAGCTCGGCGAACGGCCCCGCCGCCGCCTGCTGGACCTCGCCAAGTCGCTCAACGGCGAGACCGACGCGGCCTGATTGCGTGGTTCGACACGCGCTCTTCGAGCGCTGCTCACCATGACGTGCAGAGGTGTACGTCATCCTGAGCAGGCCCAAAGGGCCGTGTCGAAGGACGCACCCTGCCCCCGTATTGGGACAGACACCCGCGGGTGTCTGTCCCTTGGGGCCGGCGACGACGGCTCTTGTTGAGGGACCCGGCCCCCGCTAACCGTGGGGCATGACCCTTTCCGCCGCCCGTCTCGCCGAACTCGACGCCTTCCTGATCGCGCTGAACCACGCCTCGGCCGGCGCCATCCTGCCCCTGTTCCGGGCCGACCACGGGCTGGAGAACAAACTGGCGGGGGGCTTCGATCCGGTCACCGAGGCGGACAAGGGCGGCGAACGCGCCATCCGCGAACTGATCGCCCAGCGCTATCCCGACCACGGGGTGATCGGCGAGGAATACGGCGAGGACCGCCCGGACGCCGAGTTCGTCTGGGTGCTGGATCCCGTCGACGGCACCCGCGCCTTCATCGCCGGCCTGCCGCTGTGGACCACCCTGATCGGACTGCGCCACCAGGGCCGTCCCGTGCTGGGATCGATCGGCCAGCCCTACATCGGCGAACTCTACATCGGCGGCGCCCAGACCGGCTCGCGCCTGATCAGCCGCGGCGGGGAGACGCCCCTGCGCGTGCGGGCCTGTCCGAAACTGACCGACGCCATCATCACCACCACCGACCCCGTGATCCTGACCGCGCCGGAGCTAGGCGCCTGGACCCAGGTGCGGGCGGCGGCGAAGCTCGCCCGGCTTGGCCTGGACGCCTACGGCTACGCCATGGTGGCGGCCGGGACGATGGACCTGGCGCTGGATACCGGCCTGAAGGTCTGGGACGCGGAGGCGCCGATCGCGGTGATCGAAGGCGCCGGCGGCGTAGTCACCCACTGGGACGGCACGGAGGCCAACTCCGACAGCGGCAAGTTCGCCTTCGCGGGGGATCGGGCCTGTCTGGATGAAGCGCTGGTGGCGTTGAAACGGGCGGCGCGGGATTAAGTCCAAACCCGCTCATCCCGGCGAATGCCGGGACCCAGATGACAGAAGGCGCTCTCAACCGTTTGGCCGCAACGCTCCTTGATCTGGGTCCCGGCATTCGCCGGGATGAGCGGATATTTTGCGAGCTAAAGCCCCACGACCAGCCCATCAAACTCCCGCCAGAACACCGCGCGGATGGCGTCGGTTTCCTGCAGGATCTCGTGGTAGCTGCCGGGGACTTCCAGCCAGCGGCCTTTGGGGATGCGGGCAACAATCTGGCGCTGGTCGGCGTTGTCGACCAGCTTCTCCTCCTGCGCGCCCAGCACCACCACCGGAATCGCGACGCCGGCCACGCCCGGCGCGCGTTTCAGCCAGGCCGAGGCGGAGAAGGCGAAGTCCAGCCAGCCCCAGGTGCCGGCGTTCAGCTTCAGCCCCGGCTCGGCGACGACCTGGGCCTGGTTGCGGGCCCAGCGTTTCGGGTCGTGAGTGAGGATGTTGGTCTCGAAGGTGCTGACGTGGGCGTCACCAGAGTCGCCGAGGATGTACTCGGTCGGTTTGGTCCGCGACATGATCCAGGCCAGCGCCCGGGCCGCGCGTTTGGACCGGTTGCCGGTCTGCAGGCCCAGCATCGGCGCCGACAGCACCGCCGCTCTGAAGTCCCCGACCCCGTGGGCCAGGGCCAGCAGGGTCAGGCATCCGCCCATGGAATGGCCCACCGCGACCCATGGCCTGGGCAGCCGGCTTTCGAACCGCGCCAGCAGGCAGCGATAGTCCTCGACGAAGTCAGCAAAGCCGTGGGCGTGGCCCTTGAGCGGATCGCTCAGCAGTCGCTGCGACAGCCCCTGCCCGCGCCAGTCATGGACCAGGACCACGAAACCGCGGTCCTGCAGCTCGCGCACCACCTCGAAATACTTCTCGATCGGCTCGCTGCGGCCGCCGCTCAGGACGACGCTGCCGCGCGGTTGGCCGTCAGGCAAAAACAGCGCGGCGCGGAGGCGATAGGCCCCCGCGCCGCGAAACCACTCCGCCGTTCCGTTGGCCGGAACGGGCGCCTCGGGAATGGATACCAGAGGCGCTGTGTCGGTCATCTTGTAGCTTAGGCCATCTTGGCGAACAGGGCGCCCATCTGCGGCTGCAGCGACATGGCCAGACCCATGTCCGACAGCTTCAGGCGGCCCGACATGAAGGCCATGGTGGCGTCCAGCTTGCCGGCGCCCATTTCGAGCAGGTCGGCCATCGAGATGGTCATGGTCAGGTCGGCGGGCGAGTCTTCGTTGGTGACCGTGCCACCATTGATGTGGATGAAGCCGTCGCCCTTGAGGTCGAACTTCAGCGACTTGCCGAGGCCGGAATCGGCGCCAACGGCGGTCTTCACGCGATCGGTAATTTCTTGCAGCGTAGCCATTGGCGGCCTCCCGTTATGTTGCGGCCAAACCGATAACTTGGCCGCGCTCAACGCACAAGCGAACTGCGGTCGGCCAAACAAAAAAGATGACGCCAGCGCCACTTTTGCGAAACGGTGTGAGCTATTCGCATCTGGAGCCGCCCGGGGACGCGCCACGACCGGCGGCGACCGGTCCGCCCGGCTCCAATCGCTACTTCTTCCCGAGCAGCAACGCCCGGGACGGCGCCTTGGGGAACTTCAGGCTGGCGACGTTCGCCATTGCGGTCGGATTGTAGGCCGGCATGCCCTCGAACAGCGGCAGCGCCACTGTGGCGCCATCCATCATCACCGCGGTTCCGCTGGTCACGCCGGCGAAGGTGACCTGCTCGATCTTCGGCGCGGCGAAGCCGATCACCCCGGCCTTGGCCTTGATGGCGGCGCGGCACTGGGCGATCGAGGCGGCGACCTCGGCGGCGGGCACGGTCTGAGCCATGCGGGCGACCGGCTGCAACTCCATGTTCAGCTGGAACTTGTCCGCGGCGTCGGCCTTGGTGATGGCCACCTTGCCGTCCTTGAGGTCGGCGAGGGTCGGCGTCTTCAGCAGACGGCCATCCGCGCCGATGGGAATGACCGACCGCGCGCCGCCGGCGCTGATCAGGGTGAGAGTCACGCCCGTCGCCGGCTTGCCGTTGCTGCGCAGGTAGTAGGCCATGACGAACTTCGAGCGGTCGGCCGGCGGAATGCCCAGGTACAGCTCAAGGAACGGGTACAGCTTCTTGGCCGCGACCGTGCCGGGCGCGTCCGCGGCCAGGGCCGGACCGGCGACCAGGGCGATGGCGGCGGCGCCGACGAAGGCGCGGCGGTTCAGGCTCATTTGGGCTTCACCAGCTTGAGGGTCATGCGGTCGCTCTCGCCGATGGCGTCGTACGGCGAATGGTCGAAGCCAGGCTTGGCCGGCTGGCCGCGGGGCGCCGACAGGCGGGTCGGCGGCAGGGTCCAGACCCCGAACGGATGGTCCCGGGTGTCCTTGGGATTGGCGTTGATCTCGCTGGCGCCGGCGAGGACGAACCCCGCTTCCCTGGCCAGCTGGATGGCGTAGGCCTGCTGCACATAGCCGTCGGCGGCCAGAACGTCCTGTACCTGGCCGGCCTCGGCGCGATGCTCCTCGATGCCCAGCACGCCGCCGGGCTTGAGGGCGGCGAAGCCGGCCTTGAAGGCCTTGTCGGCGATGCCGGCGGCCATCCAGTTGTGCAGGTTGCGCAGGAACAGCACCAGGTCAGCGGATCCCGCCGGGGCCACCGGACCGCTGGTCGGCCCAAAGGCGGTCACCTCGACCTTGCCGTAGAGCCGGGGTTTGGCCTCGAGCCTGGCCTTGTAGGCCTCGACGATCTGGGTCGCCGCCGGGTCGGTCGGCTCGAGATTGGCGGCGTAGAGCTTGCCGCCGGTGTCGTTCAGGAACGGCGCCAGGATGTCGGTGTACCAGCCCGTGCCGGGCCAGAACTCGACCACGGTCGCGCCCGGCTTGAGCCCCCACCAGGTCAGGCTCTCCACCGGATGGCGCCACGGGTCGCGCAGCTTGTCGGCGGGCAGCCGCCAGTCGCCGGCGACAGCGTCGGATATGGTCATGGGCCCACCGCCGGCGGCCTCGGCGTTCGGCGTGGCGGCCTTCGACGTTGGTTTGCACCCCGCCAGGACCAGGCCGGCGGCGCCGGCCAGAACCAGTCGCCGCGAGGCCCCGGGTGATGCTGGATTCATCAAGCTATCCGTCAACGCCGCCCCCGCACCGTGAACGCACGGGACTACCCCGCGCAGAAGAGCCGGTCAAAGCGGCGCTATTTGGGCTTCACGAACCGCAGGGTCATGCGGTCGCTCTCGCCAATGGCGTCATACTTCGTGTGATCGAAGGCCGGATCGGCCGGCGCCGGCGGCTGGGCGCTGCGGCGCACCGGCGGCAGGGTCCAGACGCCGAACGGGTGATCCTTGGTGTCCCTGGGGTTGGCGTTGATCTCGGATTGGGCGGCCAGCCTGAAGCCGGCCTTTTCGGCGGCCGACAAAACCGTCGCCACGGCCACGTAGCCGTCCTCGACATTGGCCTTCTGCGCCCGCGGATCGGCCCGGTGCTCCTCGACCGCCAGCACCCCGCCGGGCTTCAGCACGGCGAAGAAGTCGGCCATCAACTTGTCGAGGGCGTTCTGGTACATGAAGTTGTGGATGTTGCGCGAGGTCAGCATCAGGTCGGCCGACCCCGGCGCGCCCAGGGGCCCCGACACCGGGCCGAGCCCGACGTATTTGATCGGACCATATCTGGCCGTGTCGGCGTACTTCGCCTCGAAGTCGGCGCGGCCCTTGCGGGCGCCGGCCGACAGGCTCGGATTGTCCAGGTCGGCGACGCCGGCGATGTAGGTCCCGCCGGTGGCCCGGGCGTAGGGCGCGAGGATCTCGGTCCAGTAGCCGCCGCCGGGGACCACTTCGATCACCGTCTGGCGCGGCCGAAGCCCCCAGAAGCGCAGGCTTTCATAGGGATGCCGCGCGCCGTCGCGGGCGACGCTGTCGGGGGCCCGCTGCGATCCGGCCAGCACGGCCTTGAGCTTGCTGTCGCCGAACGGCCCGGCCGCCGCTTCGCCGGCCTGGAGAGCCAGGGCCGCGGCCCCGAAGGTGATCACGTCGCGCCGTCCGAGCATCGTCTGTCTCCCACACCGGAGCGCGGACCCTAACGTCCTTCGCGGCGCGATCAAGGGAGGGCCTTGAAACCCCGACTGGCGTCTCCCACCTCATTGAACGGAGGCGCTGGATGTCCGGGCCTCCCGGGTCACGACGGGGCCTTCGAGCTCGCCACCGGCCCGTACGACACAAAACGCAACCTTGCTTTGAAAGAAGGACCTGCCTCATGCGTACGATCGATTTTTCGCCCCTGTACCGCTCCGTCGTCGGCTTTGACCGTCTGGCCGCCCAGCTGGACGCCGCCGCGACCCAGACCAGCGCCCAGGGCTATCCGCCCTACAACATCGAGCGCACCGACGAGAACGCCTACCGCGTCGAGATCGCGGTCGCGGGCTTTCGGCCCGATGAGCTGACCATCGAGGTGAAGGAGAACCTCCTCACCGTGACCGGCCGCAAGGCCGCCAATGACGACGCCCGCAAGTTCCTCCACCGCGGCCTGGCCGAGCGGAACTTCGAGCGCCGCTTCCAGCTGGCCGACTATGTGCTGGTGACCGACGCCAACCTGGCCGACGGCCTGCTGTCGATCGCCCTGAAGCGCGAACTGCCCGAGGCCCTCAAGCCCCGCACCATCGCCATCGGCACGACCACCGAAGCCAAGCCGGCCCTGCCGAAAGCGACGAAGGCCGCCTAAGGCATTACAACAGAACGATCCCCAGTCGTTCGGAAGGGCGGAGCCGCAAGGCTCCGCCCTTTTTCCGTAGTCGCAGTTGCACTCGATGTGCCTAGCTGATCCTGCGTATGGAAACGGGAGCTGGAAAATGCGCTGGGTCTATCCACTCTTCGGCATCGCGGTGGTGGCTTCGATCTTGGCCCTGGTGATCGGCATGACGGTGTCCTACCGCCTCATGCCCTTGATTGTCCTTGGACCAATCTTCTGGCTTGTCATGGGGTCTTCCCTTCGCTGCCCAAGGTGCGGCAAGCACGTCATGGACACCGGCAGGGGCTATTCAGCGCCTTGGCTCAAAGTGCCGCAGAATTGTGTCGGGTGCCATCGGCGCAAGGACGACATTTGGCCTTTCCAATGGCTCGTTCGCTCGGAGAAAGGCCATCGCGGCTGAATCGGCGGACGGGTGGTGGCGCACCAACGTCCAGAAAGGGTCACAGCGAACTTTCGCACCCCGGCGCCTTCAAGATCTGAGACCAACATGGCCGAAGGCGGACCGGCAATCGAATGCCCCTACTCCGCCGGGTGGCCGATCGCGTTCTGGATACTCGCGTTGCCGAACGAGACTTGGCGGTGCGGGCGCGGGTCGCTGTCGACATCTTCCAGGCTGGCGCCAGACAGCAAAAAGGCCAGCCTGAAAAGCTGGCCTTCTCGTTTATGCCCCGTTTCCGGGGCAAGGGGCCTTGCGGCCCGGCGACTTCAAGAGCCGTGGAACACGGATAGCAAAAGGACGGGCCAATTTCAAGTCGGTCAGCCGGCCCAGCGGACTTCGTCATCATGCAGATGGGTCTTCCGCCTTCTTTGGCGCCGGCCCGAACGTGGCGCGCCGAATGGTGTTCAGGGACTCGAACATCCGACGACCGATTTCGACCAGGTCGTCCGGATGGACCGCCACGGCGCGGCGATAGTTGCCGTTGTCATCACGCAATGGCGCCAGCCGCGCTGACGCGACGGTGTATATGTGATCGCACACTGCCCACGTCTCCGGTGCGGAGCGAGGGTTTGGGTTTCCCTTGAGCCGGTAGCTAAACTCGCCGGTCTGGGCCCGCTTGGTCAGGGGCACAACGACATGCGAGCCATCGTGCTGTTGTCCACCCCGGATCACAACGACCAGATGCGGCGCGTCAAACTCCGGCGGCCAGTTGTGTTCGCTGAAGGAGCACCAGTAGACGTGTCCAACCCTGGTGTTCTGTTCCAGCCGCGACCTCGGCTTCGCGCGGATAGCGCTGATGGATGGAACGGCTTTGTCTGCCGCCTGCTTCATGGCTGGGGTTGCCGTCAGCGTGGGGCGCTTGGGTGGGATCGCCATCGTTAACTAATGCCGCTAGAGCAGCATTATTACAATGCTCTATCTGTGAGTGTGCCGGGGTGGCTTGAGCGCTGACGCCGCCCCCTACTCCGCCGCGTAACCCACCGCGTTCTGGATGTCCGCGTCGCGGAACGACGCCCGGGCCGTCCGGGCGCCGGTGAAGTCGGCCCCGCGCAGGTCCGCGCCGTCGAGGATGGCGGCGGTCAGGTCGGCGGACTGGGCGAAGGTGTAGCGCATGCGCGCCTGGTTCAGGGTCGCCGGGGTCGAGCGGTCCGGCCCCAGCGGCAGGACGCCGATGCTGGCGCCGCGCAGGTCGGCCTTGGTCAGGTTGGCGCCGGTCAGCCTGGCTCCGCGCAGGTCGGCCTTGATCAGGCAGGCGCCGCGCAGGTCCGCGCCCTCGAGGTTGGCCCCCTGCAGCTGCGCGCCGCTGAGGTCGAGGCCGACCATGCAGGCGCCCCTGGCCGACATGGCGGTCAGCCGGCCGCCCTTGAGGGCGTCGCCCAGCGGCCGCAGGTCCTCGCCGTCGAATTTGGCCGGCGCGCCGCGCTTGCCACCGCTTTCGCACCAGGCCGCGTTGCCCTGGGCCACGGCCTTGAGCGCCTCGAGCCGCCGCCAGGCGTCCATCGTCGGCTCGCGCAGACTGCCCGACAGATTGGCGCCGCCCATCCTGGCGGCGGCGGTGTCGACGCCGGTCAGAACCGCGCCGGACAGGTTGGCGTTTTCGAGGTTGGCCCCGGCCACGTCGGCGCCCTCGAGGATCGCCCCGCTGAGGTTGGCGTCCTTGAGATTGCAGCCGTTGAGCTTGGCCCCCCGCAGGGAGCAGTCGGAAAAGTCGGCGGCGAAGGCCGAGGCGCCGTTGAACCTCGAGCCGTCGAGGGTCGCGCCGGCGAAGATGGCGCCGTCCGCATCGCCCGCCCGGTCCTGGTGCGTCAGGGTGGTCAGGCCCTTGGTCGGGTGCGGGATGGCGATCTGGCCTTCGCGGAAGTCGGCCTGGGTCAGGTCGGCCATGGTCAGGTTGGCCCCGCGCAGGCAGCAGCCGCGCACGTCGGCCCGCCGCAGGATCGCCCCGCGCAGGTCGGCCTTGCGCAGGTCGGCGCCGAACAGGTTGGCCCGCTCAAGGTTGGTGCGGATCATCCGGCAGCCGTCGAGAATCGAGGCCGACAGGTCGGCGTCGGTCAGGTTGCGGCCGGCCAGATCGAGCCGGGAGAGGTCGAGGAAGCGCAGCGACGCCTTCTTGCCGCCGGGCTTGCCGGCGAGGAACCGTTCATGGGCGGTGACCATCATGTCCAGTTCCGCCTGGGTCAGGCGACGGCGTCCCGCGAGGCTGGTTTGCGTGACGCTCAATGAACTTCCCCCGCCCTGCGAATCACCTGGCCGCGAAACATAACGCGGGTCACCCAACCGAAGCGTTAAGCATGAGCCTTAAATCGCTTCAATCAGCCCACGGACGCCGGCGCGGGTGGCGCCGGTGAGGTCGGCCCCCCTCATCTGGGCCCCGGTGAAGTTGGCGCGGGACAGGTCCGCGCCGGCCAGCAAGGCCTGGCGGACATCAGCGCGGGCGAGGTCGGTGGCCTTCAGCTGGGCCCCGGTCATGTCGCAGGGCAGCAGGCGGTCGGCGGCGATCAGCAATGGGCCCAGGTGGGCGTCGCGCAGGTCGGCGCCCGACAGCTTGGCCCCGGCCAGGCGGGCGCCCCGGAGGTCGGCCCGACGCAGGTTGCAGTTGCGCAGGTCGGCGTTCTCCAGATGGGCGCCCTGCAGCTGCACGCCCTCCATGTCCAGGCCATAGAACACCGCCGCCTTGGCCGACAGGGCGGTCAGGTCGTAGCCGCGGATGGACTTGAGATCGCGCAGGTCGGCCCGGTCGAAGGCCGACGGCTTGCCCTCCGCGCCGCCGGTCTCGCACCAGCGGGCGTGCTCGCGCAGCATGTCCTCGTAGGGCAGGTCGTTGACCGCCTTGCCCGACGGCGCGTCGGTCAGGGCGCCGGTCATGTCGGCGTCGCCCTTGGTCATGCCATTGGTCTTGGCCCCGATCATGACGGCGTCGCGCATGTCGGCGCCGGAGATGTCGGCCCCCGACATGTCGGCCCCGGCGAGGTTGGCGCCGCTCATGTTGGCCTGCTTGAGGTTGGCCCGGACCAGCTTGCAGTCCTTCATGATGGCGTCGCTGAAATCGGCCTTCTGGGCCATCACGCCCGACAGGCGCGAGCGCTCCAGGTTGGCCCCGGCGAGGATCGCCCCGCAGGCGTCGCCCGAGCGGGTGGCGTGTTCGTGGATGCGCAGGCCCTTGTCGCGGTCAGGCGAGGCGATGGCCCCTTCGCGCAGGTCGGCCTCGAACAGGTCGGCGCCGGTCAGGTTGGCCCCGCGCAGGCAGGCGCCGCGCAGGTCGGCCCGGCGCATGGAGGCTTCGCTGAAATTGGAGCCCTGCATGTCCGCGCCGAAGAAGCTGGCGTTGTCGAGCCTGGTCCCGACCAGGCGGGCGTCGTTGAGGGTCGCGCCGGTGAAGTCTGCGTCCGACAGGTTGCGGCCGGACAGGTTCAGACCCGAGAGATCGTGGAAGGCGAACACCGCGCGCGCGCCGCCCATCCGCGCCGAGAACAGGCGGTCATGCCTGGCGCAGATCAGGTCAACGTCCTGTTGTGTAAGGCGCCGGCGGCTGCCGCCGGGCGCCAGGGCGGCGCTCATGGCATTGTCTCCATTGGAGAAAACCTATGGCAGACGCGAATTAACATCCCCCTGCCAAGCCCCGTAGCCGAGGGCCTCGAAGGCCTCCTGTGACAGCAGGCCGCGCTCGACGACGATCCCGGCGGCGGCCAGCCGCGCGCTGCCCTGGCCCGAGGCCAGCGGCGAGGGATCCTCGCAGGCATAGACTATGCGCGCCACGCCCGCCGCGATGAGCCGTTGCGAACAGGAGGGCGCGCCGGATGACCGGGCGCCGCAGGGTTCCAGCGTGACGTAGGCGGTGGCGCCGCGGGCATCGATGTTGGCTAGCGCCTGTTCTTCGGCATGAGGCCGGCCGCCGGGGGCGGTGGCGGCTTGGGCGAGGACCTGGCCGTCCTTGACCAGAACACAGCCCACCTCCGGGTTGGGCGCGGTCTTGCCGAGGTTGGTCAGCGCCACCGCGATGGCGCGGCGCATGAAATCAGTGTCCGTCATCGCTCTTCCCCCTATTTTGCGGCGGTCCTCCCCGCGAAGCCGGGGAGGGGGACCATGCGGAGCATGGTGGAGGGGGCTGCGCCAGACTGGCCGGAGCAACCTGAATTCAGGAGGGGTCCGCTCGCGCTCGCGCTGCCCCCTCCACCGCGCTCCGCGCGGTCCCCCTCCCCTCTACGAGGGGAGGACTGACGCGAGAGATACTAGATTGCCGGCAAGGCCGTTGCTCGATCCGCATCCAGATACCGCGCCGAAACCGGCTTCAGCCCCTCATCCAGCTCGATCAGCAGCGGGTTGCCCGTGGGGATCTCGACGTCGACGATCTCCGCGTCCGGCACGGCGAACAGCAGCTTGACGATGGCCCTCAGGCTGTTGCCATGGGCGGCCACCAGCACCGTCTCGCCGAGCTTGAGCCGCGGGGCGATCTCGGCCTCCCAGTAGGGCCGCACCCGGTCGAGCGTGGTCTTGAGGCTCTCGGTGTCGGGGATGTCGCTGCCGGCGTAGAGCGGATCGGCGTGGAAGTCGAACTCGCCGCCGCGAGGCAACGGCGGCGGCGGGATGTCGTAGGAGCGGCGCCAGACCCTGACCTGCTCGTCGCCGTGTTTCGCCGCCGTCTCGGCCTTGTTCAGCCCGGTCAGGCCGCCATAGTGGCGCTCGTTCAGGCGCCAGTCCTTGACCAGCATCAGCTCGCCCTGCCCGGCCGCCGCCAGGGCCATCTGGCCGGTGCGGATCGCCCGCCGCAGCACCGAGGTATAGGCGCGGTCGAAATGAACCCCGGCCGCCTTGAGCAGCGCGCCGCCCCGTTTCGCCTGGGCTTCCCCCTCGGCAGTGAGATCGACATCGACCCAGCCGGTGAAGCGGTTGTCGAGGTTCCACTGGCTCTGGCCGTGGCGAAGAAGAACGAGCTTGGACATGGCTGGTGGGGCTAAGCCCCGGGGCCGGAAGCGTCAAGGGCGGCGACCTGCGCCACTTGCGGCTAGCACGCGCTCGAGTAGTCTGCCACCATGTCTCGCGCGACGACTTTTGTTGTCATCTGTTCCGGTCTCGCTCTGGCTGCGTTGGTGGCAGGCTGGGGGGGCCGTGCCGCCAGCGTCGAACAGCTGGCCTGCCAACCGTTGGGTGAGGACCCGACGTTCGTCGACCACCCCGACCTAAACCAGCACACGCCCCAATGCTTCGTCTCGCCCGACGGCCACAAGGTCGCAGTTGTTCGCGGCGGGATCATCACGGTCAGGAAGGGCCGCGAGGCGTTCAGAGTCGGCGCGACAGAACAGGGCCACATCCTCTGGAATCTTGCCTCTGACGGTTTCGTCGTCGCGGATAGCGAGGGGTCGGGCCAAACAGAGACCTTCAGCTACGTCGATCTGGCTCCCCGCCGGCCTCTGATGATCAAGCGCCTCCGCGAGACCGCGACTGATCGCTATCAGGCCGCTTACAGCTGTCGCGGCCCCAAATGGTTCGCCAACACATTCATGGATGGCTGGACGCCGACCGGTGAGGTGCGTCTGGTCGTACAGGACGGCGTGCACAGCGAAGGATGCATGCCTGACGGCGAGATGATCGGCGTCGTTGGCAACCCCCGGACGGGCGCGATTTCGCGCGTCTTGTCCGCTGATCAGGTTCGCAGCGAATGGTGCAGCACCGCCAAGCGTCGGGAGTTCGGCTACTGCTACGATGAGGCCGGGATGGCGGCTGGTCGGCGATAGTCGGCGATCCAGTTTCCCCACCTCGCCGTCGGCGGAACCCGCTGCTATATCCGCTGCATGCGTGACCGCGTCTTCTTTCCCCTCGCCGCCCTGTTCGCCCTGGGCATGATCGCCGCGGCGCTGATCTGGCCGCGGGGGCTGGGGGCGAACTATCCCTCGTTCGCCCATCCGCTGACCGTGCCCGCGCCGGTCGCCGAGGCGCCGCCCGCGCCGAAGCCGGGCGCCAAATCCGCCCCCGCCGCGAGCCCCCAACCGTGAGCGGCTTCGACGCCGCCGAGGTCGGCCGCCGGGTGCTGGCCATCGAGGTCGAGGCCTTGCGGTCGCTGTCGGACGCGCTCGGCGATCCGTTCGTCCAGGCGGTGGAGACGCTGTTCGCCTGCAAGGGCCGCATCGTCCTGACCGGCATGGGCAAGAGCGGCCATGTGGCGCGCAAGATCACCGCCACCCTGGCTTCCACCGGCACGCCAGCGATGTTCGTCCACCCGGCCGAGGCCAGCCACGGCGACCTGGGGATGATCGGCCAGGACGACGTGGTGCTGGCCCTCAGCAAGTCCGGCGACGTGCGCGAGCTGGCCGACGTGATCGGCTACGCCCACCGCTTCGCCATCCCGCTGATCGCCATGACGGCCAACGCCGAGAGCCAGCTGGGCAAGGCCGCGACCCTGGTGCTGCTGCTGCCCGACGCGCCGGAGGCCACCGGCGAGGTCAGCGCCCCGACCACCTCGACCACCCTGCAGATCGCCCTTGGCGATGCTTTGGCCGTGGCCCTGCTCGAACGGCGCGGCTTCACCGCCCGCGACTTCCACGTCTTCCACCCCGGCGGCAAGCTGGGCGCCATGCTGCACACGGTGGGCGACCTGATGCACCACCTCGAGGAAGCGCCGCTGGTCGACGAGGCCACGGCCATGCCGGCGGCCATCCGGGTGATGACCGAGCGCAGGCTGGGCGTGGTCGGGGTCACCGGCGCCGACGGCGCCCTGATCGGCATCGTCACCGATGGCGACCTGCGCCGCAACTTCGAGGGCCTGGCCGGGCGAACGGCCGGTGAGATCATGACCCGCAACCCCAAGTCCGTCACCGCCGAGACCCTGGCCGGCGACGCGGCGCGGCTGATGAACGACAGCCGGATCACCGTCCTGTTCGTGGTCCGGGACGGCAAGCCGGTCGGCGTGCTGCATGTCCACGATGTGCTGAGCGCGGGCGTCGTCTGACCTAACGTCGTTTTTTTGGCTGACTCAGTCGCCTGAAGGGCGAATACTCCCCCCACTATGAGCCCCTGCCCGGCGGCGTGGTCCGGGCAGGGCCTGTTGTTGTTTCGACTGTGAGTTCGCGTGCGATGTCGCCGCTGACCCGGTTCCAGCAAAGGCGCATCGCATCCGGCCGGGAGGGCTGTGATGGGGCGTCTCTTCAAGGTTCTGGCGGTTCTCTGCCTGTTGCTCGCGGCGACCGCGACTCCATCCGCCCCTTCCCACGCCCAGCCGTATGTCGATCTGGACGCCAATCAGGCGGTGCAGACCGTTCAGGGCCTGATCAACCGGATGAACGCGGAGGCCGCGAAGATCCGCGCCCACAGGTTCACCCCGCCGCCGCCCTACTACGACGAGCCCTGTGAACCCACCAAGATGGACGCCGAAAGGTCCCTGGCGCCCTATCGCGTCCAGCGACGGGCCCTCGTCGCCGAGATGGAGGCGCTCAAGGCCCGCATTCTCGTCCTTGAGCGGGTCTCCTCCAGCGCCATCGTCCTGTCGAACAACGGCTGGAAGGTCCACGACCAGAACCGCTTCCGGTCGCTCGAACAGGCCCTGCGCGCCCTCGACCAGGCCATGGCGGCCAAGGAAGCGGAGCTGGACGCCATCAAATCGCTGCCCTGCCGGCGCGCGCAACCGACCACGCCGACCCAGCCGCGCGATCCGGACGGCCCGCTGACGCCGGGCGAGGAGGCCCAGTTCGAGGACTTTCCGCTGACCCCGCCGGTGTTCGACGACCCGGTGGTCATGCCCACGCCGCCGAAATTCTGCACCTACGCCGAGCGCCGGGCGTGGATGGACCGGGTCTATTGGCCGACCGTCGAGCGGGCCAAGCAGAACGCCCTGAAGGCCATCGACACCTTCGGCAAGGCCGAGGCCCGGCTGCGCGACGTGCGCGACAGCGACCGGCCCGACTCGCCGCGCATCGCCCTGGCCGAACAGGCCGTGCGCTTCTGGCGGGCGGAAAAGGACCGCCGGATGGCCGAGCAGCAACGCCTGCTGGCGATCGACGTGCCCAACCCGGTGGACTGCGAGACGCCGCGGACCACCACCGGCGCGACATCGCCCACGCCGCCGACCACGCCCCAGCCGCCGGCGACCGACGGCCCGATGACCACCACCGCCTCGCCCCTGCCGCCCGGCTTCGTCCGGCCGCAGCTGGAGCGGGTCAACATCCCGACCCCGCCGAAGGAACTCTGTTCGGAGGCCGAGCGGTCGAAATATCTGGTCGAGGTCTACCATCCGGCGGCCGACGCCGCGTCGAAGAACGCCCTGAAGACCTCGGCCTATCGCAAGCTGCTGTCCGACCGGATCTATGAAGCCACCGTGACCCGCGACGGGGCCACGGCCGCCGCGCTGAAACGGGAATACGAGGCCTTCAAGCCCATCGCCGACGAGGCCGACGCCCTGCAGCAGCGCATGATGCGGATGCGCGACGAGATCCTGAAGATCCCGCTGGTCGACTGCACCAACCCCGGCCGGCCGCGGGTCACGCCGCCGGTGACCACGCCGCCGCCGCCGACCGATACGGGACTGGAGGAAATGATCATCGAAGCCGGTCCGATCCGGCCCGAGGCAGGCCCACGCCTGCCGCCGCCGGCCCTCGCCCGGCCGCAGTTCGAGGTGATCCGCGAGTTCACGGTCCCGACGAAGTTCTGCTCCGCCCAGGAGCGAAACGACTTCCTCAACAACGTCTACAACCCGGCCGTCGCCTCCGCCCTCGCCAACGCGCGGACCGCCCAGGCGCACCAGGCCAAACTGAACGCCCTGTTCACCGAGCACATGAAGGCCAACAGCCCGCACTGGGCGGCCGTGCGCGCCGAGCGGGACGCCTACGAGGCGATCACCAACGAAGCGCTAGCCAAGTCGGGCGCGCTCAACGACCTCTATCTGAAGATCCTGGCCGTGCCGATCGTGCCCTGTGACAAACCGGAGACGACGACGCCGCCGCCGGCCGTCACGCCCGGTCGACCGGTCATGCGTCCGACAGTCGGCATCGGCGTCGAGCCGCCGCCGCTGGAAGGCGGCACGACGGAACTTGGCGGCGTCATCTTCCCGGAAATCCACCTGCCGCCCCTGCCCGACACCTTCTGCGAGGGCGAGCAGCAGCAGGCCGAGAAGGCCGCCGACAAGGCCATGCAGACGGTGGAAGACAACGAACAGCGCGTGCTCGAATACACCGCCGAGCTGGAAGAGGAGATCAAGTACTACACCGCACGTGGCGACACGGCGCGCGCGGAAGCCTCGCGCTCGAAGCTGCATGCGCTCAAGGACATCGCCGAACGCGTGGCCCGCGATCGCGCCGCGGTCGAGGCCTATCGCGCCGCGATCAAGACGAGGGGGCGCTATTGCCCACCCCCGACCGACGGCCCCGGCGTCGCGCCGCCGCCGGCGCCCGTGTTCAAGGAGTTCTCGCTGATTCCACGGCCGGCCAACCTCTGTGACCCCAACGTCCGGCGGAAGTACCTGGACGATCTGCACGCTCTCTACGACCAGATCCTGGCCGCCCAGAAAGAGCTGACCGCCTACTACCTTCGGCGTCAGGCGGCCGCGATCGCCCTGGGCCGGTACGGTATGGATCCCGACCTGCTGATGATCGAGGATCAGCTCGACGAGTATGACGATGAGCTCGATGAACTCGAGGACATCGCCGACGACCTGATCTTCGGCCGGTTGAGCCTGTTCAAACTCTGCCCGCCGCCTGTCCGGGAAGAGGTTCCCTGCCCGCCCAAGCAGGCGCGCGACCCGATCAACGTCGGTCCGAACAGCAAGGTCGGCTCCGGCGCCCGGCTGCGGGCCAAGGTCGGCGGCATGGCCCTGGGGGCCCTGGCCGGCGCCCTGGGCGGCGGCGGAGGCGGCGGCGGCGGGTCCGACGGACCGGACCTGTGGACCTGCAAGATAAAGGACTCCGAGTACACCGTGTTCGACGACCCGGTGACGGGCGTGTCGCTCAAGGTCGGCGCCAAGCGGGCCAAGGGCGGCAAGGTGGTGATCTTCTCCGAGATCGCCCGGTCGCCGGACAAGGGCACGTTCCAGACCGCCTTCCTGGAAAACCCGCTGACCGGCGAGACCCAGGCGCCCGGCGACGTCGGCCCCTGCGACCTGTGGGGCGAATGGAAGCTGACCGTCTCCTGGACCAAGACCACCTATGTCGACGGCCAGATGGTCAGCCGGGAGACCGGCGGCTGGCAGAAGACGGGCAAGTTCTCGATCCCCGGGACCCTGTCGAAGGTCGACGCGCCGGACGGCCTGTGGAAGCGGATGGGCTTTTCCAACGCCAGCAACGGCGCCCGCGAGATGGGCATGATCTTCGACGTGCCTCCCGGCGGCGGGCCGCTGACCTTCGTCATCCATGTGACCCGGCCCAAGGGCGACCCGGTGATGACCGTGCCGTTCGTGCTGACCATGGCCGAGGGGCCGAACGGCTTCGTCTTCACCAAGGCCGAGGACCCGCCCTGCCCGCCGGAGACGATCGCGATCGCTGACGGACCGCGTACGGGCGAGGCCCCGCTGCCGCCTCCCGAGCCGGCTCTGCCCCCGCCGCCGCCGCCGCAGGGGCTCCCGCCGTGGCAGGTGAACCATCTTCCGATGGTCCAGGTGGCTTCGTCCGACAACCTGCAGTCCATGCGCGGGATGATCGACGAGGCGGACAAGGCGCCCTGTCCGGATGGCTACAAGAAGGTGCTCGACCGGATCCGCTGGTCCCGGGACGAGTTCCGGCGAATGGTTCCCTCCGGCCACGGCGCGGACTCGATGCGCGATCTCATCGACGAGACGGTCAGACGCCTCGGCCAGATGGAAGACGAGGTGCTGGCGAAGATGGCGGCGTCGAGTTGTCCGTCGACAAGCTCGGTGCTCAAGACCGACGGTCCCGCACCCCAGCCCGCTCCCTACACGCCGCCGCCCGGCGGCTCGACCGGGCCCCGGCTGCCCTTCGCGCCGCCGCCCGGTCAGCCGGTCAGCGAACCGGCCAAGGTCGATCGTTTCGTCTCCGAGGCCCGAACCGCCGACAGCGGACTGGCAAGAGCGCTCGAAGCGGCCGCAAAGGCCTGCCCGGCCGATCCCGCCCGAAGCTGGACGGCCTTGCGAAATCGGGCGCGCGCCGTCCTTGTGGCCCGGCTCATGTTCCTGTCGAGCATGCGGCCCATGGGTCCGGGGATGGAACAGATGACCGACGCGGTGGCCCGGGAATTCAACCGGACCATGCTGCTTCTGCAGGAGGTCAACGCCCTGCGGCCGCCGCCCTGTGCGGGCCTGGCCCCCGATCAGCAGCCGACCGAGGAAGAGACCGAGAGCATCCTCGATGACATCGAGGAGAAGCTGGTCATCGGCTGACGGTCGCTAGCGGACCGATCCCAGGGTCAGCAGATCGAAGTCGACCTCGCTGCCGCCGCCGATTATCTGCAGCCGGGTCGGCGCCCCGACCATGGTCACCTCGTGTTGTTCGAAGCCGTGGCCGCCGGCGCGGCCAGCAGCAGCGTTGTGGCGATGGCCGTGGCGATGATTTTCGATTTCACGCGCTTCCCCCTCACCAAGTCGTCACGTGGACGTTATAGGGGGCGCAATCGCCACGCGAGCCCCCATCCATGCCCTTCCTTCCCCGTTCCGACCTCGTCCCCAACACCGCCGCCTACGAGAACGAGCCTCTGGTCAAGGCGACCGGCTTTCGCGAGTACGACGCGCGCTGGCTGTTCGGGCCGGACATCAACCTGCTGGGTATCCAGGCGCTGGGGCTGGGGCTGGGGACCTATATCCACGAGCTGGGCCAGTCGAAGATCGTTGTGGGCCACGACTTCCGCAGCTACTCGGCCTCGATCAAGCACGCCCTGATCATCGGCCTGCTGGAGGCCGGCTGCCAGGTGCACGACATTGGCCTGGCCCTGTCGCCGACCGCCTATTTCGCCCAGTTCGACCTCGACGCGCCCTGCGTGGCCATGGTCACCGCCAGCCACAACGAGAACGGCTGGACCGGGGTGAAGATGGGCGCCGCCCGGCCCCTGACCTTCGGCCCCGAGGAGATGGGCCGGCTGAAGGACATCGTGCTGAACGGCGCCTTCAAGCCGCGTGACGGCGGCAGGCTGATCCGCGAAGAGGGCGTGGCCGAGCGGTTCATCGCCGACGTCGGGCGCCGCGTCTCGATCAGCCGGCCGCTGAAGGTGGTCGCCGCCTGCGGCAACGGCACCGCCGGCGCCTTCGTGCCCCAGGCCCTGCGCGACATGGGCGTGGCGGTGGTGTTCGAGATGGACTGCGACCTCGATTGGACCTTCCCCAAATACAATCCCAATCCCGAAGACCAGGAGATGCTGCACGAGATGGCCAAGGCCGTGCGCAAATTTGGCGCGGACCTTGCCCTCGGCTTCGACGGCGACGGCGACCGCTGCGGCGTGGTCGACGACACCGGCGAGGAAATCTACGCCGACAAGATCGGGCTGATGCTGGCGCGGGACCTGGCCCCGCTGAACCCCGGCGCGACCTTCATCGTCGATGTGAAGTCCACCGGCCTCTACGCCACCGACCCGGTGCTGGCGGCCAACGGCTGCACCACCGTCTACTGGAAGACCGGCCACAGCTACATCAAGCGCAAGACCGCCGAACTGGGCGCCCTGGCCGGGTTCGAGAAGAGCGGCCACTTCTTCCTCAACGAGCCGCTGGGGCGGGGCTACGACTGTGGCCTGACGGCGGCGGCCGCGATCCTGGGCATGCTCGACCGCAACCCGGACAAGAAGCTGTCGGACATGCGGCTGGCCCTGCCGGTGGCCTACACCTCCCTGACCATGAGCCCCCACTGCGCTGACGAGGTGAA
>JACRBD010000123.1 GCA_016234625.1 Caulobacterales bacterium
AACCGTCCAGGGATGGACCTGCAGGCCGGCGGCATGGGCGTTCGTCACCAGGTCGGTGGCGGGCTGCAGTATCTTGCCGTCGGTGGGCACCACCAGCGACTTGTCCGGCCCCACGCCGTCGGCGTAGGCGGCGATGGCCTTGAGGCCTTCGGCCGTGACCATGTCGGCGTACTTCAGGCCGGGCAGGTCGGCGGGCGAGCCTTCGGAATCGATCAGTTGGACCAGCCGCGCCTTCGTCAGTGACCGGATGGCCTTCAGGGGCTTGACCTCGAAACACTGGACGAAGACCGGCGCGCGTCGGCTGTTGAGCTTGTTGGCGTTCAGCGCCGCCGCCATCAGCCCGGGAAAGTCGAACCCGACCGAGGCGAAGTGGGTGGGGTGTTTCATCTCCGGATAGACGCCGACCCCGGCGGCCCTGGCGATGGCGACGACCTCGTCGAAGGTCGGGATGGTTTCCTGGCCGTCCCAGGAGGTGTTGGCCGGCCGCAGCTGCGGCAGGCGCTCGCGGGCGCGCAGGGTCTTGATCTCGGCGAGGGTGAAGTCCTCGGTGAACCAGCCGGTGATCGACTGGCCGTCGATGACCTTGGTGATCTTGCGGCCGGCGAACTCGGCGCGGGCGCCCACGTCCGTCGTGCCGCCGATCTCGTTCTCGTGCCGGGCGACGAGATGCCCGTCTTTCGTGATGCAGAGGTCCGGCTCGATGAAGTCGGCGCCCTGCTCGATCGCCAGGCGATAGGCCATCGGCGTGTGCTCGGGCCGCTCGCCGCTGGCGCCGCGATGGCCAATGACGATCGGGCGCGGTCGGTGGGGTTTGGCGAAGGCGGGGCTGGCGGCCAAGGCGAGGCTCGCGGCTGTGAGGGTGCGGCGGGAGAGGCTCATGGCGGGACGCTACACCATCCGAAGGGGACATGTACCCGCTTGGGTACGTGTCCCCCAATCCAGATTCACGCGCGTCTCGATTGGGGGACACGTACCTTCGGTACATGTCCCCTATCGGCTATCCCGCCGCCTGCAGCTTCTCGAGCACCAGGGGGTGCAGTTCGAGGTTGGCGGCCAGGATGCCTTCGTCGCCGAACTGGTAGTCGCCGCCGTCGAGGTTGGTGACCTTGCCGCCGGACTCGGTGATCAGCAGCAGGCCCGCCGCTGTGTCCCAGGGCTGCAGTCCCCGCTCCCAGAAGGCGTCCAGCCTGCCGGCGGCCACCCAGGCCAGGTCCAGGGCCGCGGCGCCGAAGCGGCGCACGCCGGAGACCCGCTGGGTGATCTGGTGCAGCTCCTTGAGGAACTGTCCATGGCCGGGCTTGCCGATGAACGGCACGCCGGTGCCGAGCAGGGCCTCGTCCATCTTCGTCCGGGCGGCGACGCGCAGGCGCTTCTCGTTGCCCAGGAAGGCGCCCTTGCCCTTTTCCGCCCAGTAGGTGTCGTGGGTGATCGGGTTGTAGGTCACCGCCGCCACGATGGTCCCCTCGCGCTCCAGCGCGATGTTGACCGCGAAGTGCGGAATGGCGTGCAGGAAGTTGGTCGTGCCGTCGAGCGGGTCGACGATCCAGCGGTGGGACTTGTCGGTGCCCTCGATCAGGCCCCGCTCTTCGCCCAGGAAGCTGTAGCCCGGACGCGCCTTCTCCAGCGCCTCGAACAGCACCTGTTCGGCCTTGATGTCGGCGGCCGAGACGAAGTCGGCCGGCCCCTTCTTGGAGACCTGCAGTTCGCCGATTTCGCCGAAGTCGCGCGCCAGACCCTTGGCCGCCTTGCGGGCGGCGTCGATCATGACGGTGAGGAGTGCGGAAGCCGTAGCCACGTCAGTCGGCGCGGCGCAGGTATTCGCCCGTCTCGGTCGAGACCAGCACGCGCTCGCCCGCTTCCATGTAGGGCGGGATCAGAATGCGCATGCCGTTGTCGGCCTTGGCCGGCTTGTAGGACGACGAGGCGGTCTGGCCGTTCACCGTGGCGTCGGCCTCGACGATGGTCAGCACCACATGCTCGGGCAGGGAAATCCCGATAGCTCGATCCTCGTGGAATTCCACCGAGACGGTCATGCCGTCCTGCAGGAAGCGCACCTGGTCCTCGCCGACGAAGTCCTTGTGCAGGCTGATCTGCTCGTAGTTCTGCATGTCCATGAACACCAGCATGTCGCCCTCGGCGTACAGGAAGGTGTTGTCGCGCTGCTCCAGCGTCACGCGCTCGACCTTGTCGTCCGAGCGGAAGCGTTCGTTCAGCTTGCGGCCGTCGATCAGGTTCTTCAGCTCGACCTGGGCGAAGGCGCCGCCCTTGCCGGGCTTGACGTGCGAGGCCTTCACGCAGACCCACAGGCCGTTTTCGTGCTGGAGCACCATGCCGGGTTTGATGGTGTTGCCGTTGATCTTGGACATGGGATGGGTTCGCCGGAAAGGGTCGGGAAATGGCGGCGGAACCTAACGGCGGGGCCGGTGGATAGCAAGGCGGGGCTTGGGTGCGTCCTTCGACACGGCCCTTCGGGCCTGCTCAGGATGACGTGGAGGGGTGGGCTTCAAAGGTCTACGTCATGGTGAGCAGCGCAAAGCGCGTGTCGAACCACGCAAGGTCTCTCAGCGCGCCGCCAAGCCCTTCGCGATGGCCGCATTCAGCGCCTTCACCGCCACTGCGGGGCCGTCGGGATGGACCCAGACCCCCGCGCTGACGGCGATGAAGTCCGCGCCCGCCGCTGCCAGGCCGGCCGCGTTGTCCGCCGTGATCCCGCCGATGGCGACGCAGGGGGTGGCCATGGTCTCCTGCCAGATCGACAGGATTTCCGGGTCGGCCCGGGTCGCGGCGTCCTTGGTGCTGGTCGGGAAGAAGGCCCCGAAGGCGACGTAGTCGGCGCCGGCCTCGGCCGCTTCCATGGCCAGGTGCCGGCTGTCGTGGCAGGTGACCCCGACCATGCGGCCGGGACCCACCAGCCGCCGCGCCTCGGCGTAGCTGGCGTCCGACTGACCCACATGCACGCCATCGCAGTCGAACTTCGCCGCCAGGTCCGGCCGGTCATTGAGGATCACCGCCACGCCGCGCGACCGGGCGATCACGCCCAGCACCTCGACCGCCGCGGCGATGACCTCGTCGGGGGCGTCCTTGAGGCGGATCTGCAGGGCTGCGACATCGCCTGCGTCGAGCGTCGCGGCCAGCACATGCGCGAACGCGGCCAGGTCGTCCAGGCGCGGCGGCGTGATCAGGTAGAGCCGGCAGTCGGCGTCGGTCTTGGAGGTCATGCGACCGTCCCTACACCAGCAAGGCCTTCAGGGCATAGGCGACGACGGCGACCCCGATCATCGAGACCAGGGCGATGCCGAAAAACCAGCTGACGCGGTAGACCAGCGGCGGCGGCGGCTCATCGTCGCCGGGCGGCGGCTCAATGGTAACCTTCATCGCCGCCGACCTTGCCGCGGAACAGCCAGTAGACCCAGGCGGTGTAGCCGAGGATCAGCGGCAGCAGCAGACTGACCCCGACCAGCATCAGGGCCAGGGCGTTGTCGGCGTTGGCCGCCTGCCGGAAGTCGATGTCGGGCGGCACGATGGCCGGGAAAAAGCCGACCGCCAGCCCGAGGTAGCCGGACAGGAAGATCAGGGCCGCTCCGGCGAAGGGCATGCCATGCTCGCGCCGGCGCAGGCCCTCGACGACGATCAGCAGCCCCGCCGCCCCGAGGATCGGAATCGGCAGGAAGGGCAGCACGTCCATGGAGACCTGTCCGTCGATGAATCCCCAGCGCGCCGCCACCCGGGGATGGACGGTCAGGGTGGCCAGGCTGACCGCCGCCAGCAGGACCGCTGTTCCCGCCCCGGCGATCCGGGTCCAGCGGCGGGCGTCGCCGTGCAACTCGTCCTTCGTCTTCCACACCAGCCAGCATCCCCCCAGCAGGGCGTAGCCGGCCACCAGTCCAGCGGCGACCAGCAGGCTGTAGGGCGTGAGCCAGTCGAACGGCTGGCCGGCGAAACGGCCGTCCCGGACGGTGATCCCCTGGATGAAGCCGCCCAGCACCAGGCCCTGGGCCAGGGCGGCCACCAGCGAGCCGCCGGCGAAGGCGGCCGTCCAGAAGGCCTTGCCGCGCTTGCGGCCGTGCAGCCGGAACTCGAAGGCCACCCCGCGCAGGATCAGCGCCAGCAGCATCAGGATTAGCGGCAGGTAAAGGGCCGGCGCCAGCACGGCGTAGGCCAGGGGAAACGCGGCGAACAGTCCGCCGCCGCCCAACACAAGCCAGGTCTCGTTGCCGTCCCAGACCGGCGCGATGCTCTCCATCATCGCGTCCCGGTCCTTCGGCGAGCGCGCGAACGGAAACAGGATACCGACGCCCAGGTCGAAACCGTCCAGCAGCACATAGAGCAGCACGGCGACGGCGATCAGGGCGGCCCAGATCAGGGGAAGATCGAGGGTCATCTCAGGCCTCCGGCTCGGCGGGAACAGCGGCCAGGGCGGTACCGGGCGCCCGACCCTCGCCGTGCGGCAACGGTTCGGGATCCGGCGCGGGGCCCTTGTCGATGAGCCGCAGGATGTAGACGGCGCCCGCACTGAACACGATGGCGTAGATGATCATGAAGGCCAGCAGCGAGGCGGACACCTGTCCCGCCCCCACGGGCGAGGCCGAGTCGGCGGTCCGCAGCACGCCGTAGATACTCCAAGGCTGGCGGCCGACCTCGGCGACGATCCAGCCCGCGATGACGGCCACAAAGCCGGCGGGGCCCATGGCGACGGCAGCCCTCATGAACCAGACCGACCCGTCCAGCCGGTTGCGGGCGATCAGCCAGACGCCCCAGGCCCCCAGGCCGATCATCGCCAGGCCCAGCCCGACCATGGCCCGGAAGGACCAGTAGACCAGGCCGACCACCGGCCAGTCTTCGCGCGGCCAGGCGTCCAGGCCCTTGAGCGCCTGATCCCTGGGCGCGCCCTGGATCATGTTGCCGATACCCGGAATGGCCAGTTCGAAACGGGTCTTGCCGGCCTCGCGGTCCGGCAGGCCGACGAGGCTCTGGGGTTGGTCGGGACCGGACTTCCAATAGGCCTCGATGGCGGCGGTCTTGAGCGGCTGATGCTCCAGCACCAGCTTGCCGGAGTCGTGCCCGGCCACCAGCTGCAGCGGCGCGACGATGGCGAACATGGCGATGGCCATGCGCAGGGCCATGCGCGATTCCGGCTGCGCCCGTTGCTTCAGCAGGAGCCAGGCGCTGGCCCCGCCCACCGCCAGGGCAGTGGTCAGATAGGCCGCCAGGGTCATGTGGACAAAGCGCGTCGGGAAGGTCGGCGAGAAGATCACCGCCATCCAGTCCGTCGCCCGAAGACTGCCGTCCGTCAGGATCGTGAACCCGGTCGGATGCTGCATCCAGCTGTTGGCCGAGATAATCCAGAAGGCCGAGATCAGGGTGCCCACGGCCACCAGAACCGTTGCGACGAAGTGCAGGCCCGGCCCCACCTTGCGCCAGCCGAACAGCATGACCCCCAGGAAGCTGGCCTCGAGGAAGAAGGCGGTCAGCACCTCGAAGGCCAGCAGTGGCCCGATCACCGGCGAGGCGGTCTTGGAGAACTCGGCCCAGTTGGTTCCGAGCTCGTAGCTCATCACCACCCCGGACACGACGCCCATGCCGAAGCTGAGCGCGAAGATCTTGATCCAGAACAGATAGAGGTTGCGGAATACATCCCGCCGGGTGCTCAGCCACAGACCTTCCAGCACCGCCAGGAAGCTGGCCAGGCCGATGGTGAAGCTGGGGAAGATGATGTGAAACGCAATGGTGAAGGCGAACTGCAGCCTCGCGAGAAGCACAGCGTCGAAGTCCATCGCCCGGCCCCCTCGGCGGCATCCGCCGCGCGTTATTGCATGGAACGTTCGGCATGGAACGTCCCGCACCGGACAGACGATCCAGCGGCAAGAGGTCGCAGGGATCATGGCTTGCAGATGCAAATGAGTTGCAACGCCACCCGCGACGCGCTACATGCGTATCGTTCTCAAGTCGGGATATCCGGTCCTTGTACGTCTGCAACTGCAACGGCATCCGTGAGCGTCAGGTCCGCGCCGCCATCGAGGCGGGCGCGGCGCGTCCGGCTGACGTGTTCCGCGCCCACGGCTGCAAGGTCCAGTGCGCCCGCTGCGTCTGCGAGATGCGCGAGATGATCGACCAGTCCCGCGAGGCCCTGCGCTTCGCCGCCGAGTAGCCGTCTCGACGCACCCCCGCTTCCCTCGCTAGGACAGGTGGAACGGACGGGTGGGGGCGATTCCAGTGCAACATCAGATGGGCGCGGGCGATCTGCTTGATCCGCAGGGTGGTCTTGCGGAGCCTGGCTACGCCACGGCGGAAGTCCGGCGCTATCGCCGCGGCGCCATCAGGGCCCATCCGCTGCGAATCAAGGAATGGGACTACTACGCGGTCCTGAACCAGGATGTTGGCCTGTGCCTGACGGTGGCGGACAACGACTACCTGGGCGTACTGGCGGTCCATTGGCTGGATTTCGGCAAGGCCAGGGCCCTGCAGGGCGGCGTGCTGCTGCCGCTGCCGATGGGTCGCATGGGCCTGCCCGAAAGCGCCGACACGGGGGACATCGTCCAGGTCCATGACCGCCTGTCGATGGCCTTTCGCCACGAGGCCGGCGGCCGGCGGCTGACGGTCGACTTCCCGGGCTTCGCCGGCGGACGGGGCCTCAAGGGCGAACTCTGGCTCGCCCAGCCGCCGATGGACCGGATGGTTATCGCCACGCCGTTCCCGGGCGCGCCGCGGGCCTTCTACTACAACCAGAAAATCAACTGCCTGCCGGCGTCGGGCGAGGTCGTGGTCGGCGGCGACACCCATCTGTTCGATCCCGGCTCCGCCTTCGGTGTCCTCGACTGGGGTCGCGGCGTGTGGACCTACGACAACACCTGGTACTGGGGTTCAGCCTCGGGCCGGGTGGATGGCCGACCGTTCGGCTTCAACATCGGCCACGGCTTCGGCGACACTTCGGCGGCGACGGAGAACATGGTCTTCCTCGACGGCAGGGCCCACAAGCTCGACGAGGTAACCTTCCACCTGCCGGACGGAACCTTCGACCAGGCGCCCTGGCGGTTCACCAGCAACGACGGCCGGTTCGAGATGACGTTCGAGCCGATCGTCGACCGGGCCAGCGACAGCGGGTTGCTGGGCCTGGTCCGCTCCTCCCAGCATCAGGTGTTTGGCCGCTATACAGGGTCGGTCGGGCTCGACGACGGGACCCGCCTCCCGGTCGAAAATCTGCTCGGATTCGCCGAGAAGGTCGCCAACCGCTGGTGAGTCGCTCCACGCCGCCGCAATCAGGGTTGCGAGCCCATCGCGAGCGGTTCAGGGTCGACCTGACTCGAACCTCAAGGAGCGCGCCATGAAGGGCGATGCGGCGATCATCAAGCTGCTGAACGCGGTGCTCACCAACGAGCTGACGGCGGTCAACCAGTACTTCCTGCACGCGCGGATGTACCAGGACTGGGGCTTCGCCCGGCTGGGCAGGATCACCTACGACGAGTCCATCGGCGAGATGAAACACGCCGACAAGCTGATCAAGCGCATCCTGTTCCTTGAGGGGCTGCCCAACCTGCAGGACCTGAACAAGCTCAAGATCGGCGAGACCGTGCCTGAATGCCTGGCGGCCGACCTGGCCGTCGAAGTCGGCGGTCGGGTGGATCTGGTCAAGGGCGTGGCCGCCGCCGAAGCGGCCCACGACTTCGTCAGCCGCCAGATCTTCAAGGAGATCCTGTCGGACACCGAGGAGCACATCGATTTCCTCGAAACCCAGCTGTCCCTGGTCCGTTCGCTGGGCGAGCAGAACTACCTGCAGAGCGCGCTGGGCGAACTCGAGGGCGGTGGAGGGCATTAGGGTGCGTGGTTCGAGACGCGGACCTGAGGGTCCGCTCCTCACCATGACGAACAGTTTTGAAGCCCACCGATCTCCGTCATCCTGAGGAGCGAGCTTCAGGCGAGCGTCTCGAAGGACGCACGGAACTCCTCCCCCTCCAAACCGGTTCTCCGATGCGACAGCAGGGAGATCGCCATGTTCGCCGAAGCCGCGCGCGACGCCATTGATGATCTGGCCAACAGCCGGGGCCGCTCGACCCGGCATCTCCTCGTCGGGCTGGGCCTGACCGCCGGGGCCGTGCTGGCCTCGGCCCTGATCGCCCAGGCCAACACGCCGACGCCGGACCATCCAAAGACGGAGCGGCGGGATGACCAGCTGGACAAGCCACGCTTCTCGCCGCCCAAGGCCGCCTTCGCGATGATCTGGCCGCCGCTGTTCCTGGCCCTGACCCTGTCGGGCCTGCGGGTCTGGAACGCACCCGCCAGCCCCGCCCGCACCCAGGCCCTGACCCTGTGGGGCGTGGTCCAGGCGCTGAACGCCGTCTGGATGGCCCTGGGCCCCAAACGGCTCGGCGGCCAGCTGACCGCCGCGGTGGTCTCGCTCGGCGCCTCGGCGGCCTACGCCTGGCGGGCGAAGCAGGTCGATTCGCCCGCCGCCGGCATGGTCGCGCCCTATGTCGGCTGGATCGGCTTCGCCAACGTGCTGAGCGGCGAGCTCTGGCGCCGCAACCACGCCAGGCCCACGCTGCATTGAGCCGCACCCCCATCCCGCGCTAGCTTCCCGCCGAACCTTGGGGGAACGGGATGAGTGATCAGGCGGCGGCGCCCCGGCAGGGGCATGCGATTGTCATCGGCGGCGCGTCCGTCGGGACCATCTTCGAGTGGTACGATTTTTACCTGTACGGCTCGCTGGCCAGCTTCATCACCAAACACTTCTTCAGCGGGGTCAACGAAACCACCGGCTACATCTTCGCCCTGCTGGCCTTCGCCGCCGGGTTCGCGGTGCGGCCGCTGGGCGCCATTGTCTTCGGACGACTGGGCGACCTGTGGGGCCGCAAGAACACCTTCCTGGTGACCATGCTGCTGATGGGCCTGTCGACCTTCGTCGTCGGGCTCCTGCCCTCCTACGAGGCCATCGGCGTCGCGGCGCCGGTGCTGCTGATCGCCATGCGGCTGGTCCAGGGCATGGCGCTGGGCGGCGAGTACGGCGGCGCGGCCACCTATGTCGCCGAGCACGCCCCGCCCGGACGGCGCGGCCTCTACACCAGCTTCATCCAGACCACGGCGACCCTGGGCCTGTTCCTGTCGCTGATCGTCATCCTGCTGGTTCGCAGCAACATCGGCGAGGAGGCCTTCGGCGCCTGGGGCTGGCGTGTGCCGTTCCTCGCCTCGATCGTGCTGCTGGGCGTATCGCTGTGGATCCGCCTGCGGCTCAACGAGAGCCCGGTGTTCCAGCGGATGATCGACGAAGGCAAGGGCAGCAAGGCGCCCCTGACCGAGAGCTTCCTGCGCTGGCCGAACCTGAAGCTGGTGCTGCTGGCCCTTGTGGGACTGACCGCCGGACAGGCCGTGGTCTGGTACACCGGCCAGTTCTACGCCCTGTTTTTCCTGGAGAAGATGCTCAAGGTCGACGGGGCCCTGACCAACACCATGGTGGCGGTGGCGTTGCTGCTCGGGACGCCCTTCTTCATCGTGTTCGGCTGGCTGTCGGACAGGATCGGCCGCAAGCCGATCATCCTCGCCGGTTGCCTGATCGCGGCCCTGACCTTCTTCCCGCTGTTCAAGACCCTGACGGTGGCCGCCAACCCGGCCCTCGCCGCCGCCACGGCGAAGGCGCCGGTGACGGTGATCGCTGATCCGGCGACCTGTTCCTTCCAGTTCGACCCGGTGGGCAAGACCGCCTTCCGCTCGTCCTGCGACATCGCCAAGTCGGCCCTGGCCTCGGCGGGGGTCTCCTACGACACCCGCGAGGCGGTGGCCGGCTCGACCGCCACCGTCGACATCGGCGGGACCCAGGTTCCGGCCTTCGAGGGGGCGGACATGGCGAGCAAGGCGTTCGCGACCGAGCAGACCGCCTGGCGCAAGACCCTGGGCGCCGTCCTGCATGCCAAGGGCTATCCGGAGAAGGCTGACCCGGCGCTGGTGGACAGGCCGAAGGTGGTGGCGGTGCTGTTCGCCCTGATCCTGCTGGTGACCATGGTCTACGGCCCGATCGCCGCGGCCCTGGTGGAGATGTTCCCGGCGCGCATCCGCTACACCTCGATGAGCCTGCCCTACCATATCGGCAACGGCTGGTTCGGCGGCTTCCTGCCGACCACCGCCTTCGCCATGGTCGCCGCCACGGGCAACATCTACTATGGCCTCTGGTACCCGGTGGTGGTCGCAGCCGTGACCGCGGTGGTCGGCATCCTGTTCATCAAGGAGATGAGGGGGGCGGATATCGAGGGTTAGCCCCTACTCCGCCGCGACCTTGCTGACGCCGATCTTCGGGTTCAGCTCGCCGGTCAGGTAGCGCTTGGCCATGGCGGCGGTGGCGATCGGCTTGATCTTGCCGGCCCAGCCGGCCGCGCCGAACTCCTCGAAGCGAGCGTGGCAGACCTTGCGCATGGCTTCCTTGGCCGGCTTGAGATAGGCGCGCGGATCGAACTCGCCCTTCTTCTGCATCAGCACCTTCCGGATCGCGCCGGTCATGGCCATGCGGTTGTCGGTGTCGACGTTGATCTTGCGCACGCCCAGCTTGATGCCGCGCTGGATCTCCTCGACCGGCACGCCG
>JACRBD010000131.1 GCA_016234625.1 Caulobacterales bacterium
CGAAGCGCGACGGCGAGGTTGGAGTGCACCGCGGCGCGGGTCCGCAGCGCGTCCCCGTCCGATGGATCGACCTCGAGGACGAAGTCGAAGTCCGGCAGCGAGGCGCGGAGATTCGCGATCACGTCGCCGCCGATGTCGTAAGTCCAGTCGCCCTCGGCGGTGCGGCGGAGCGTCTCCCGCACCCACAGGAAGTCGCCGGCGAACCCGTAGGTCGATCTCGCCTGCCAATTCGTGCGGTCGGCGTTCTGGTAGTCCCGCGCCTTTGCCGTCCAGGCCTGGGCGCCGTCGAGACTGCGGAACTCTGCGGCTTCCTCGAAGGCGATGGCGAGCAGCTCGGCCGCCGGCTTCACCGAACCGACCTCCTCGCCCATCCAGAGCCGGATGTTGTGGGGCGTGACCTCACGGCGGGTCTGCGTCTTGTCCCCGGCGAGCATGGCGCGGACCATCGGTCCGCTGAACAGGATCGGGCGGTCTCTCATCGCTGGCGGGCCTTCCATTCTTCAGCGTGGGTCGGGCAGAGGTCCTTGTCGGGCGCTGGGACGTGCGTGCAGCGCCGGCAAAGCGGGGCGTCACAGGTCGGCTTCGGTCCGTCCGGGGTCTTCCAGTCGCAGAGCTGGGTCGCCGGCAGACCGCTGCCGCAGGCGCAGGGCTTGGACTTGCGGCGGGGGCCGCAGGCGAAGCCCCTGGCCCCGCCCGGCAGCGTGATGGGCGTGCAGACCATTCAGCGGGACCCTCCCGCCGGGCGCTTCCGCTCGACGATCCGGATCACGGCGCCGGGGAAGGCGGCGAGCACCCTCCTGCAGAACTCGCGGGCGGCGATGACCTCGGCCGTGTCGGGCATCTTCAGCATCAGGCCACCCGCTCGAAGAGGTCGCGCTGGGTTGGCGTCATCCCGTCGAGGTCGCCCCACTGGTCGGCCATGGCGGCCGCGATCCCGGCAAAGAACCGCGAGCGCTCCTTCCAGCGGGTCGGGCCGGGCGGCAGGAGGTGGACCCGCTGCTCCCGGCCCTCGACGATGTCGGTCGGGACCAGCGGAGGCAGGTTCTTCAGCCAGAGGCAGGTCCGCTTCGTCTCGCCGTGCCCGAACTGCCAGGGCTGCACGCTCTGCGCGGGCTCAGCGAAGTTCCGGATCAGCGCCTTGGCGTGGCCGTGCATGACCGGGTTCTCGACGGCGATGCGCTCGATCGGCGCATTCCAGAAGTCAGAGAACAGCGCGGCCCCTTCCTCGAGCTCGGCCTGCATGCTCTCCAGCGTCCGGCCGGGCGGCGGGACCTTCAGCCAGCGGACGCCCGAGTTGCAGAGCCGAGTGCAGGGCGGGTGCGCGACCATCAGCAGGTCCCAGCCGTCGCCGAGCACTGCGCGCGCATCGCCGACGATGTGTCGGTTGCTCCCGTCCTCGCTCGGCAGGAGATCGCACGACCAGGCATCGTGCCCTCGCGCGGCGAAGGCGTTGCGGACGGTGCCACTGAACTCGCAGGCGACCAGGACCCTCATGCGGCTGCCCTCCCCGCCAGATGGGCCAGGAGCTGCTCGCCGAGCCATTTCGTGAAGGCCGGCGGGATGCCCTGGCTGATTTCGTCCATGGTCAGTTCGCGGTCGGTCAGGCCCATCGCATCAAGGGCGAGGCCCTTCTTGTTGGCGCCGGGGAAGTCCGCCGTGCCGCGGCCGCCATGCTTGGCCGCCCGATTTCGGACGTGGCCGCCGTAGATGCCGATCACTGGCTGGCGGTGCGCGCAGCGGAGTTTCGGCAGCGCAAAGCTCGCCTCGAACAGTCGATGGCGCCGAAGCTGATGACCGTCGGCGCCGAGGCCGAACATCGAGCCGCAGAGCACGACCGGTTCGAGCAACGGGGCGCCGGGGACGTTCTCGATCACATAGGGCACGCCCGCCGCCCGCAGGAGCTCCCGCGTGGGCGAGATGAGGCTCGGGTGCGCCTTGGCCCCCGGCGCGCTCCGCAGGGCCGTGTGGGCCTGGCAGGGCGGACTAGCGTGGATCGCGTCGAACGAACGGATGAAGCGAAGGTCGAGCTTCAGCACATCCATCTGGATGAAGGGCCCGGGGAAGCGCGGCTGCGGCTCGATGTCGATGCCGGTCACGTCGAAGCCGGCGTCGATGTAGCCCTGGGCCGCGAGACCGGCGCCGCAGTAGAGGTCGAGGAGGCGAGGCTTCGTCATCAGCAGGCCTCCGAGAAAAGGTCGGCCTGGTCGATCACGGCTGTGGCGTCCTCGACGGCAGCGGCCTTGGCTTTCGCCTTCTCGGTGCGGCTCGACCGCAGGATGCCGACGGCGCCGGTCTGCGCGGCGATCGACTTCTTCAGCGCGTCGATGCCGCTGAACCCGCCATCCTCAAGGATGCGCGCGAAGGCATCGACCACGGGGATGCCTTCGGGCGTCACCATGGTCAGGATGCCCGGCACGTTCTCCATGATCATCGTCTTGGGGTTCAGCTCGATGATCAGCCGGGCGTAGTCGAAGACCAAGCTGTTGCGCGGGTCCATGACGTCGCGCTTGCCCGAGTTCGAGAAGCCCTGGCACGGCGGCCCGCCGGCGACGCAATCGAGTTCGCCGCGCTTCATCCCGATCGCGTCGAGGATTCTCTGGCCCGTCAGCTTCCGGACGTCGCCGATGAACAGGTGCTGGGTGCCGGTGATCTCGGGCTGGTTCTTGATCCAGCCGGTGCCTGCGGTCGGGAAGACCTTCTCGCCGCCGCTCTTGAACGACTTCCAGAGCGTCTTCTCCATCCGCTCCCGGTCGGCGTCCTCGACGAAGTGCATCGTCAGGTCGCCGTAGCGACAGAGGTTCATGGCGTAGGTAATCGCCGCCGTGCAGTCGTACTCGCAGGCCGCGACGACATGCCAACCGGCCTGCTTGAACCCGCAGGACATACCCCCGGCGCCGGCGAAGAATTCGACGGCCTTCGGCTTCTTGGGGACGTAGCGCCGCTCGGCCACGGCCTCCGGCAGCAGCAGGCCCGTGGGTGAGCGAACGAACTCGCGGGAGGAGGCACCGAGGTCGAGCATCAGGCACGGACCTCCGGCCTGGCGTCGTGGGTCACACCGTCGAGTTCGCGGCCGGCAAGGCCGACGCCGACACGCCGCTGGAGCGAGCCAAACCCGCCGTGCTGGGTATGCGTACCGCCGCCGACCCAGCCATCCGGCCAGACCATGATGTCGTCGCCGCGCGTCAAGCCATCTGGGTCGACGACCGCAACTTGGGCGAACTCGCCGTTCTGCTTGTGGTGGTAGGCCACGCCAGCGGCGGCGCACTGGTCGCGGAGGCTGCGAAACCAGGCCGGGTGCGACGGCCGCGGCTGGTGTTCGCCCTGGGCTGTCTCGCCGCCGGAAATCACCCAGTCGAGGCCACCGAAGCGCCGACCGCCGCCATCTAGCTCCCAATCACCTATACCGAGCCGGATGATCGGCGCGAGCCGGCCTTCAAGGGCGTCCATCGCCCAAGCGTCGTCCTCGCCGCCCTTCGGCGCCTTCACCTCCAGCTTGCGCAGGTTCACGGCGCCGAGCAGCGGTTCCATGCTGACGAAGGCGAATGCCGGGTCGACGGCCGCCTTGGCGGCTAGCAGCACGGGGACGTCACGATCGGCTTCTGCCTGCAGAACAACCGTGCAGCCGATGGCGGCGTTGCGAGGCCAAGCCATTCGCACGAAGGCGGCGTCGACCGGACTCGGCCCGGGGCAGGACATCGCGTCGTAGGCCAGCTTCACGATGTTCTGCGGCCGTTTGGTCAGCAGCAGCCACGTCAGGTTCGGCGTGGCCCGGATCAGGTCGAACAGGTCGCGCCGCCATTCGACGGACACTTGGTTGTCGAACACGTCCGCCACGCTGGCGCAGAAGACGAAGCGCCGGACACCGTCGCGGACGGCCATCCGATTCCAGCGACGCGGCTCAGCCCAGGTCGAGGCCGCCGTGCGGCTGTGGGTCGCGCGATGGCCTGGGCGGCCCCAGATGACGCGCGGGAAGCGGCCAGTGTCGCCGAACAGCGCCTCGGCGTAGCAGCCGTCGCAGGCCGGGCCGACCTTGGTGCAGCCAATCCATGGATTGAAAGTCATGTCGCACCAGGAAATCGAGGTAAGCTCACCCATGGTCGACGTCCCCTTGAGCCGCAGCGAGATCGTGAAGAAGGCCTGGCTGAAACGCCGGGCCACGTTCGTGCCGCCCATGAAGGGCAAGCGGATGAGTGACGAGGCCCGCGCAAAGATGAGCGCAGCGGCCAAGGCGCGGCCGAGCAACCGGCTGGGCAAGCGCCACACACCGGAAGTGCGGGCGAAGATCAGCGCCGTTACCCGAGAGCGAACGCCGCGCGGCGAGGCGGCGCCCGGCTTCATCGACGGCAAGGGTGCCGAGCGGCGAGGCCAGCGCCTGACGCCGGAACTGAAGCGATGGCGCTACGACGTGTTCGCCCGCGACCAGTTCACCTGTCAGGACTGCGGCGATGACCGGGGCGGCAACCTGCACGCCCACCACATCAAGCCGTTCGCTAACTTCCCGGCGCTGCGTTTCGATCTCGCGAACGGCGTGACCCTCTGCGAGGACTGTCACCGCGCGCGGCACGCCTGCGGCAAACTCTAGGTCGCCGTAGAGGTCGTCGTCCTCGTCGTCGCTCCAGCACGCCTCACATGGACAATGGTCGCAGCCGCATCCGGAGAACCCGTCGTAGGCGCAACAGAGGAACCGGCATGCGTTACACATGACGCGCCTCCGGATTGAAGGTGTGGTCGGTCCAGCTGATCGAGGTGAACGTTCCCATCAGAACCCACCCTCCGAAGCGATCAGTTCGGCGGCGATGCGACGCTGCTGCTCGACCATGCTCTCCTCGCCGTCGGCCAGGATCCGGCCCGTCATCGAGCAGCGACGGGGGAAGTGCCCCAGCGTCCAGCCGCTCTCGGCCAGCGCCCGGTCGGGGAAGCGGCAGAGGTCCGGTGCCTGGCCGGCCGGCATGCCCTGCTCGACAAAGTCGCGGCAGCGTTGCTGGAAGGCCTGGTCGATCTCGTGCGGTGCGAGAGCCATCAGGCGGGCTCCCGGAGCTTGGCGAGGAGGTGTTCGAGAACCGGGACCGCGACGTCGGCGGACATGGCGATGATCGCCTCGCCTCGCCCATCCACGATCACCGCGACCCGCTCGTCGGGCTTGTCGCCGTGGAAGCGGACGTAGGCCTCGACGGACTGGACCGGGGAATCGAGGTCCCCATCCTTGAACTGCCGGACGGCCAGCGCCGTTTCCCGCCGATCCTGGCTGGTCGGCTTCTCTGCGGTGATAATCTGAGCGGCCATCAGATCACCCGCTCCGGCGTGTCCTCAGCCTTCTGGCGCATCCGGAGCGCCAGCGTCTGAGCCTCGCCTTGGCGCAGATTCGAGCGGATGAGCGCCTCGCCGGCCTTCGGCCTCCAGCGGTGCTGCGCCCACGGCGTTCCGTCGACGGTGATAACGCACCATTCGCGCGGGCCGTAGATGTGGTTGAGGATCGGGGTGAAGGGCCACATCAGACCAGCTTCCTTTCGATCGCCAGCCACTCGGGCAGCGTGACCTCGATCAGGTCGCCACCCTTCTCCACGAACTCGACCTGGGACTTCGGGAGCCAGACCGCGTTGTCGGGATCGTCGCTGTCGTTGACGAGGATGCCGCGCTCGGTCTGCTGGATCAGGCGCACGGTGATTTCGGTGAGGGCTGCGTTGCCCATCAGGCGTTCTCCGCTTGTCGGTTGAGGGTTTCGAGCTCGACGCCGATCAGCTCGGAGAGGATGGCGAGCACGGCCGTCTTGCTGGCCTGGAAGGTCTCGCGGTCCATCGACCGGCCCTTCTGGCTGCGGGCGGTGTAGATCGTGATCACCGCGCCCTGGACGAGGACGACGGCGTAGTCGTCCATCGGCTTGACGAAGCTCTGGAGCCGAAGGGCCTCGGCCTTGGAGGCGCAGACGTGGGTCCGCTCCTGCCGGTAGCCGACCTTGATCAGCGCCCACTTCCGGAGGTGCTCCGGGGTCGGGTAGCGCTGCATCGCGTCCTCGGGGAGGTTCTTCCACGCCTCGTTGATCAGCGCGTGGTAGTGGCGGCGGCTCGCGCTCGACGCCTCCTCGCGGACGACCATCGGGTAGACCTCGCCGATGACAAACACCTGGTCGGCCGCCTTCGCGAAGCTGCGGAGGGGAACCAGATGCTCGCCGTCCCAGCGGCAGGGCAGAGGGCGGTCAGCCTCGCTCACGAGCGGCCTCCCTTCCCTTGACGAAAGGATTGTCGGCGCCGGTGCGACTGCGGCAGTAGTCGAGAAAGCCGGGCGCGTTGAGGTTCTCGCGCTGCGTGCCCCAGCGGAGGTTGTCCGGGCGGTTGTTCCGGCTGTCCTCGTCGAGGTGCATGCAGATCGGCTTGTCGGCCGGCGCCGGCCCATGAAAGGCCTCGCAGACCAGCCGGGCTAATTTGTAGGTCCGCCCCTCGACCACGATGATGAACCGCTCGTCTGAAGGGCTCCACACACCCGGCCAGGGCTCTCCGCCATAGGCCCGCTCCCCGCCGCGCGGCATCGGCGCGACATAGGGCAGGCGCATGACGTTCCCGAAAGAGGAGGCCACATAGCCCGGCAGGCTCGGAATGAGCCGCCAGATTTCGCGCGGCTGGTCAGACATCGCCCTCGCCCGCAATTCGGATGAACGGGATTTCGTCGTCCAGATCGGCCTGGAATTGTTCTCGGGCAGCGCCACCGCCGCCACCGCCAGAGCGGTTGGCTTGGCCCGAGCCGTGATCATCATCCCGGCCGCCGGCGTCGCCACCCTTGCTGCCGAGCATGACGATCTCGCCGCGATACTTCTGCAGCACGACCTCGGTCGAATACTTCTCGACGCCCTGCTGGTCGGTCCACTTCCGGGTCTGAATCTGGCCCTCGACGTAAATGGTCGAGCCCTTCTTCAGGTACTGCTCGGCCACCTTCACCAGATGATCGGTGAAGATCACGATCCGGTGCCACTCGGTGCGCTCGTTCTTCTCGCCGGTGGTCTTGTTGGTCCACTTCTCGGACGTGGCCAGCCGCAGGTTCGCGACGCGATCGCCGCTGTTCAGGGTGCGGATTTCCGGGTCCGCGCCCAGGTTTCCGATGAGGGTGACTTTGTTCAGGCTGGCCATCAGGCGGCTTCCGGGAGCGTGCCGTAGGCGCGCACGGTCTCGACGACCTCGGCCAGTTCGGCGTTGAAGGTGTCCACCGCCGAGGCGAGGGTTCGGATGTAGTCGTCGTCGCGGTAGGCGCGCTTGATGAAGACGGGCAGCCGGGGCCAGTAGATCGCGATGTCGATCCACTCCCGCTCGGCGACCCAGAGCGCGCCCTGGCATTGCGCCTTGTGCTCCGGCGGGAACTGGTCCCGCAGCAGCACGTCGATCATCAGGTGCGGGAGCTTGGTCTTGATCTCCAGCATCCCGTTGGCGCCGATCAGGCTGTCAGGTCTGCACCCTTTCGGGCCGTTCCGGATGAATCCGACGAGCTCCGGCTCGCTCTCGGTCAGGAAGGCATAGCGCTCGCGCGCCTCGGCCTCCCACGCCTTCCCGCGCTCCATGTGGAAATTGGTGAACGGCTCGGTCGGCTCACCGGTCAGGACCTCTCCGGCCAGCTTGAGCATGTAGGTTCGGCGCGTCTTGCTGTCCCCGCCGCCCTGCCCCTTCGCGAGGACGGTCGAGAACTCCGACGCAGTCGGGATGCCGGCGCGGAGTTTGAACCACTCCTCGGTCCCTTGCTCGATGCGATGGACCTGCATCATTCGCTGGCGGCCTTTTGGCCGGCCCGCTCGCGCGCCTTGCGGATGCGGTTGTTGTAGAGCTCGATGACCCGGGCGAGTTCGGTCGGCGGCAGGAGCTTGGCGGCGCCGTCGTAGTGCGCGGCCTTCCATGCCCGAAGCTCGTCGACACCGTCGCAGGCATTGATGTCGGCGATGAACCGCTGGGCGGCCTGCCCGAGCCCGGCCGAGCGGCCGTCGTCGTCGGCGCCGCGGCTGGTCAGGTTCAGCAACAGCTTGGCCGTGTAGCGTTGGCCGTAGCTGGTCGAGGAGCCGAGGCCCTGGACGTTGTTCTTCGACCCCGAGCTGTCGATCGGCAGCACGAGGGTCGTCTGGTCTGTGTGGCCGTCGACGTGGCTCAGGACGCCGGTGACCGTCGGACGGCCGTCGTCGTGGATCCCGCTCCGGAATCGCAGGGAGAACCCGAACCGATGGAGGATCGGCTTGATGACCTCCTGGATGTCTTCCCACAGCGCGTACGTCGACTGGACCTGGCCGGCGTTGTTTTTGATCGAGCCGCGCTCCTCGATTTCCGGGAGCTCGGTGGCCATCGCGGCCAGGGCGGCGTTAAAGGATTTCTCGGCCTCGCGGGCCTCGATCCGCTCCTTCATAGCGAGCAGGCGTTCCAGCGTGTCGATGCCGGCGTTCGGGTTGAGGGCGACACGCTCGATCATGTTGATGAGCGAGGCGCTCTCGGTCAGCGCCAGGGGCGGCGCCTCCTGGGCTTCGACAAGTTCTTGAGCGGCTTCGGACATTTCTCTCTCCGTGGATGAGGCGGGGCGGCTAGGCCGCTGACCGCCAGGCAAAGGCTTTCCCGGCCTCGGTGATCACCGCGCGCTGCGGACCGTCGGCGCCGGGCGTGATCTCGGCGAAGCCGTGAGTGGTGAAGTCGATGGCCGCGCCGGTGGCGATCTCGTCGCCCAGCAGGAGGCCGTGCTCGCCTGCGCGAGCGAGGGCGGTGATCGCCTCATGTCGGCTCATCGAGAGGTCGATCATCAGCGGCACTCCTGCTTGCCGATGGCCAGCCCTGCCAAGCCGTGGCGCTGGTAGGCTCCGCGCCACTGCTCGACCTCGTCGGCGGTCAGGGCGTGCCTTACGAGCAGGGCCGCTTGCTCCTCGGCGCTGGCCTCGTCGAAGTCGTTCAGCACCTGCAGCTTGCGGGTTGGCGTCCAGCGGTCGAATGCGGTCGGCAGCGGACGAGTGCGGAGGGCCAAGGTCACGACGACGCCTTTCGCAAAGCCGACAGCGCTTCCTCGGCCAGTTGGATGATCTGGCTCAGACCGACTTCCGCCTGGCTGATCGCCTCGGGGGTGGCCGCGACGGCTTCCATCGTGGAGCGGAGGCGGTTGGCGTTGGCGACCAGCTCAAGGAACCGCTGGCGTGCAACGCGGTCGATTTCCACATGGGCGAGGACGGCGGTCTCCGCAGGCCGGGGCGCGGCGGTGACCAGGGCGCCGCCTCCGGGCAGCGCGGTGCAGCGCGGTTCCATTGCGGCGGTCATGGCTTCATCCCCTTGGATTGTCGGGCGGCCTGCCGGGCGCGCTTCATGGCGGCCAGCCGCAGGCGCAGAGCGACGATTTCGGCTGACGGGCTCATGGGCCGATCACCAGGGCGGTCGGCTCCAGGCCGTAGGCCAGAGCGATGACCGCCCAACAGAAGGCGATCACGACGATGAGGGCGAAGCCCTCCCGGGCGGCGCGGTTCATCGGCGGACCTCGCGGTGGCTGAAATCGCGTTCGGCGCCCGGCGAAACACGCGCCGCAATCGAGCAGGCCTGCGCCCACACGACGGCGGCGCGCTGGCCGGGGCGCAGGAGGCTGAACTCGGCGTCGCGCTCGGCGGCCGTGTCGATGTTCGCGAGCTCTTCATCGAGCCGCTGGGCCTCGGCGATCGCGGCGCGTCGGGCGAGTTGGTCGATGACCGGGTCGAGACCCAGCTGGAGATCGACCATGGCACCGAGGATCGAGCCGGGGATCATTGCCTCGGGCGTGTTCACCTTGGCGGCGTTCCGCTCGTCCTTGGCCCGGTCGATCAGGTCGAGCAGGCCATTGTAGGCGCCGCTCATCCGCATCTCGTCGCCGAGCTCACGGGCCAGAGCCTCAAGCTCGGCCGGGAAGGTTTGGGGGGACAGCTGGGCCATCCCCCCTTCCGCGCCCGTCATCGGGGGGGGCGTGCCGGCGGTGCCGGCTGGGCGCGGAATCTGTGAAAGGTGAGACAGGGCGTCCATCAGCGGGCGCTCCGGACGCGGACCAGCTTGAAGTCGTCGCCGTGGTAGGCGCCGAAGCCGTCGATGATCGCGGTGCGGATGGCCCGGTCGGTTTGGTAATCGAAGCGACGGTCATACGGGCGCGGGCTCGCCTTCAGGAAGGTCGAGAGCAGGACCGGCTCGGCTTCGAGCGGGCGGTCCTCGAGGTCGAGGACGTGGACCAGCGCGTCGTCGCCCCGGTCGAGACGCCCGCGCTGGAAGCGCAGATGGTCGAGGGTTTCGAGAACGTGGGCTCGCGAGGAGGCCAGCGACGGCGTGTAGGAGTAAGCCCAGCCGCGCCGGCGGCTGTCCTGATTGGAACGATGCTGCTTGATCGCCCAGCGGAGGCGGGCTTCGGCGGCGCGGATCGCCACGCCGGTCGTGCCGAGCATGGCCAGATGGCGGGACATCGCCCGGCGGCCGTCTGGCGTGGAGGTGAAGATGATCGCGGTGCTGGAGGGGCCCTTCTGGACCTGAGCCGCGTCGGTGGCTTCCCGTTGGAACATCGTAGTCTTCCCGTTGATGGGAAGACTATTGTGCGACTATCGCACCAAGGTCAAGCGATTATCGCACGGGCTGTGCGATTGATGTGCGATCTATTCGCTGGTGGGCTTTCCGACCCTTGCCTGCGCCGCCGCCAGGTCGGCCGCCGCGCCGGTCACCATCCGCTTGCAGGTCGGAGCATCCATCGGCTTCTTCGTCCGATCCTTCCGGCCTTCGATGTAGGAATCGAGATGAACGCGGCTCAGACGGTTATTCAGGAAGTCGCCAGACGAGCCGTCGCCCGATGCCGCATACTCATCGAGGTAGAAGGTCACCGTGCCGGCGTCGATGTAAGGCTCGCAGAGCCCGACCCAGTACATCAGCTCCGCGGAGGCGACGATGCTGTCTTTGTACTTGGCCATGAAGGCCGCCAGAGGATCGGGCGCCGTTTCCTGAGCCGCCGCCGGAGACCCGAGCGCCAGGATCAGCGCCAGGCCTAAACTCGCCGCCCGAACCATACAGGTCTCCCCATGATCTTGACCTCGTCAGGGTCGGCTTCGTCGTCGGTGTAGGCCGGATTGTTGGAGAAGATGCGCAGCTTGCCCGTCTTTCGCAGGATCTCGACGTTCTTCACGACATAGCCGTCGTCGTACCAGAGGGCGAAGGCGCCGGGCTGGCGCGGATTGATGTCCCGTCGGTCGATCAGCAGCTGGTCGCCGTGCATGAACCCCCTCCCCGTCGCCGGGTCGAGCATGCTGTCTCCGCGCACGTCGATCATCAGGATATCCTCCGGCCGGGCCCGGAGCTCGTTGACGATCAGGCTGCGAGCCACGAGCGCGGTCTGCCGATCCCCGTCGCCAGAGCCGCCGCCGCCCATGCCTGCGTAGGTCGGGAGCACCTCGATCGACAGATAGTCGCGTTGGCCATCGACTTCGGGCTGGTCTGGCGTGTTCGTGCTGTCCTCGTATTCCTTCACCAGGGCCAGCAGCGGTCCCAGCTCGGTCGCCTTTATCGACCGCTTGCCCGCGAGCATCTTGGTCGCGGCCGTACGGTCGCGGCCGATGGCCTCAGCGATCCTGTCGTGGGGGACGCGGTGCCGCTTCAACGACTCGATGATGGCGTCCGCGCTCATGGTCAGAAGATGCGGAAATCGCACAGCACATGCGAGTGCGATTGACGCACGTTGAATGTGCGAATAGGGTGCGGCAATCGCACATCGCCCAAGGCCTCCCCATGAAGAGCGTTTTCCAGAAGTTCGGCGGGATTCGGCCGATGGCCGCCAAGCTCGGCGGCGTCCCGGCTTCGACCGTCAAAAGCTGGCACACGAACCGGACGATTCCGCAGTGGCGTCACGCCTCGATTCTGGCTGCCGCCGCCGCTCATGAGATCGAGCTCACCGAGGCCGAGCTCGTGAACGTCTCGGCCGACGAGGAAGAGGCTGAGCCGGTCGCGGCCAACCATGAAGCCGAAGGCGCGGCCCAGGAGGGCAGTGCCGCGGCATGAGCCCTCATCGCCTGACATTTCGGTCACGCGGTCGTTCCGCCCTCCGGCCGGTTTCGGCGGGCGATCAGCGCGGGATGCCCGGCAGCCACCGGCTGTCGGGCTGTCCAGCTATTCAGCATCGCGGTTGCCGCCGCGCTGCTCTCGTCGGCGTCCCTCAGCAGGCTGCCGAACTTCGCCCGACTTTCCGTCAGGGCGTAGATCCTGCGGCGGGTCGCAACCACCGCCAGGCCGATCGCTCGCGCGATCTCGTAGCTCTCTCCGAACTCAACGCCGTCCGTACCCGCCTCCATGCCCGCGCGCCTCGCTGCGCCACCCGTCCAGGTCTTCACCAATGACCTATGCGGGATGGGAAATCGTGGGCCGAAATGACCAAGAACTGCCGTTCGCCAAGACGGTCGGGGACGCACTGCGCGACCTGATCCGCCGGCGCTATCGCTCCAACGCCGCCAAGACGATCGAGCGCGACTGGGACCTCGACGCCCGGACCGCTCGCAATGTCGTCGGGCAGGGGAACGTCTCCGAACGCACCCTGACCAAGGCCGTCCGAGCCGAAGGCTGGGAGCTGCTCGCCGCCCTGGGCGCCGAGCTCACCGGCGAGACCTACGAACAATTCGTGGAGCGGAAGCTCCGGCAAGCCATCCGAGAGGCCGACGATGCCCGCAGCAACCTTGTTCACCTTCGCGCGCGGCGTGAGGCGCTGGATGCGCTCACCGCTGACTCTGACGCGCCTGGGGCTGGGCCGGATGCTGAGCAGGTGGGGGCTGGGCCTGGCGACGACCGGGGAAGCCCTGATCAACCGCGCCCTCGCAGAACTGGCACGGCGGCCGACTAGCCGCCGCTAGGCCGAGGCGCGCCGCCAAGAGCGCGACAGGCCCATCGAGAAAGGGAGGCGCCGGCCCTCGATCGGCGCGCAAACAGAAGGGAGGGGCAGCGCCATGTCACGCGCGTCCACCACCATGGCCGGGAAGGGCCACAACGGTCCGCCGCTGACCGACGATGAGATCGCTGCCCTGCAGCACTACTACGCCTCCGACATTCGGCGGAAGCAGAAGGCCGTCGGTGAGGCCGAGGCGGTCCTGAAGACCAAGCGGACGGCCGTGAACAGCTCGTTCGCGCTGGTGAAGGCGCACCTCGTCTACAGCCGCAAGGAATTCGAGGAGGTGCTCGCCGCCGAGGAGATGGGCGAGCGCGAGTTCCTGGTGAAGGAGGCGGCCCGCGCCCGTCGCCTCCAGCTTCACGGCCTGAAGCCCGGCGATCAGGTGCCGCTCGACTTCGACACCGTCACAGAGGCGATGCTGGCCGAGGCCGATGGCTACCGCGCCGGCCTGCGCGACGAAGAGCCCAAGCCGCCCGAGCATGTGTCGGGGATCCTGCACCCTGACTGGATGCGCGGCTGGCACCGCGGTGACGTGGACGCCAAGGAGAAGGTCAGCCTCGCCGAGCGCATCCTCGCCATCTGGAACGAGCAGGATGGCAGCGGCCTCGAAGCGGCTGATGAGGACGACGAAGACGAAGACGAGGACGGTGACGCCGAGCTCGAGGCGGCCGCCGAGGAGGTCGATCCCCAGGAGGAGATCGATCGTCAGGCCCGGAAGCTGAAGGAAGAGGGCTGGACCGAGCCCACGCCCGAGGAACGCTCGTTCGCCCAGGCGGACGGCGAGCAGGCGGCCGATGACGCCGCCGCCCCGGAACAGGTCGTCGAGGCTCTCGACGCCTGATGTCCGAGGCCCTCGTCTTCTCCTGCAATGGCAATCCGCGCGGCAAGGGCCGTCCTCGCACGCGGATTCAGCGGACCCGTGGGGGCGACTTCGCTCAGCTCTACACGGACGAGAAGACGAGGGCCTATGAGGCCGGCGTCGCCCGGCTGGCCCGCGCGGCCATGAAGGGCAGGACGCCGTTCATCGGCCCCCTGTCGGTCTCCCTCCGCTTCCGCTTCAAGCCGGCCGAGAGCCTGCCGAAGTACAAGCGCGCCGCCCTGCTCGCGGGCGAGGAGGCCTACTTCGGCGTTTACGATGTCGACAACCTGGCCAAGGCCGTCCTCGACGGCATGAACAAGGTTGCCTACGGCGACGACAAACAGATCACCCGCCTGTTCGTGACCAAGGTCGCGGCCGAGAAGGCCGGGTTCGACGTCAAAGTGGAGCCGCTCGGCCCGCAGGTGTCGTCATGAAGGGCGAGCACCGGAGCTCTGTCAGCCGCTTCGCCAGCGCCGCCATCGAGGTCGAGCGCTCGGTCGGCCTGTCGCCCAACCACCCGGCGGTGGTGAAGGGCACGACCCTGTTCCCGACGACCGTGGTGAGCACCTGGGACAGCCCTCGCTTCCTCGTCTCCGGCCACAACAATCCGAAGCTGGGAAAGCAGGTCCTGAAGGGCCCGCGCACCGGCTGGCCGATCTTCCACGTCACCCTCGAGGAGCGGGCGACGTGTCCCCGGTCCTGCGCTGTCTGGGCGGACTGCCTCGCTCCGGGCACAAGGATTCTGACGGCGGACCTCCAGTGGACCCCGGTCGAGGCCCTAAAAGTCGGCCAGCGGATCGCCGGTTTCGATGAGTATCCGGCACCCGGCGTGAAGCAGCGGAAGTCCACTGTCGCCGTCGTCGAGGAGCTTGGCCGTGCTGTTCGCCCTTCGGTGCGCATCGTCACCGACCGGGGCGAGGTCACGGCCTCGACCGGACACCTCTGGCTCGCCAAGAAGGGCCGGCCAGGCTTCCAGTGGCACCGCAGCGACGAGCTTGCGCCCGGCGACCAGGTCCAGTTCCTGGCCGAGCCGTGGGAGCAGGACGTGACCTACGATGGCGGCCGAGTTCGTGGCTTCCTTGAGGGTGAGGGATACGCCGGGGCTTGGAGCAACGGGGCCCATGCGAAACCCCGGATCGGGTGGGGCCAACTACCCGGCCGCCTGATCGACGAGATCAATGGCCTGGTCGTCGATCGTGGTTTCTCGATCTCGGTGTCGCACCGGCAGTCTGGAGCCCGCAAGAACACCATCGCGCTGACCGAGGTCTTGGGCGGATGGCGGGAGGTTCTGCGGTTCCTCGGCGTCTTCCGACCGACGAGGCTGATTGAGCGCGCCGAGGATCTGCTGTCCGGCCACGCCTTTGATGGACGGGCTACGATCCCGGCGACGGTGCTGGCCATCGAGCCGCTGGGCGACCTCGAGGTGGTGACCATCGCGACGTCGTCCAAGACCCTGATCGCCGAGGGGTTCCTCGCCCACAATTGCTACGGCAACGCCATGCCCTACGCGCGCCGGCATTCTCCGGACGCCGACTTCATCGCGGCGATGAAGGCCGAGATCGTCACGCTGGCGCGCGCGAACCGGAAGGGCCTCCTGATCCGGCTCCACGCCCTCGGGGACTTCTACTCGCTGGCCTACGTCGAGATGTGGGCTCAGCTGATCGACTTCCTGCCGCAGCTCCACGTCTTCGGCTACACGGCGCGCTCGGAGGAGGCGGACGACGAGGAGAGCCAGGCGATCGCCCGCGCGATCCGCGAACTCGCCGAGACCCGCTGGGACCGGTTCTCCGTCCGCTTCTCGCGCGCCGAGCCCGGCCCGCAGCGCTCGATCGTGGTCGAGGCGGATCCTGAGCTTCCCGACGTCATCGTTTGCCCGGCGCAGACCGGCGGCACGGACGCCTGCGCGACCTGCGGCCTCTGCTGGGCGCCGGCGGCGAGGGACAAGACGATCGCCTTCCTGCGCCACGGGATGAAGCGCGCCACCGGGCCTCGGACAGCTCGTGAGCCGCGTCAGGCCCGCCCGCCTCGCGTCCCTCGCCCGAAGCCGGAGCGGGTCAGCTACGGCCGGCCAGGCCGCAAACTGATCGGTGGTCTGCCCGGGGAGACGAAAGAGGACCGCGCCAAGCGGATCGCGCTCTATGCGATCGACCACCCGAGTCTGTCGGCCGACGCCATCTCCGAGGCGCTGCGCGTCCCCTGGGGCGCTGTGAACGCCGCCCTGTCCGCCGGCGTGCCTGGCCGCATCGCCCACACGGACCGGACCCGGAAGCCCAGGCAGGTCTTCACCCCATCCCCGCCGCCGCCGGCCACAGCCGAGGAGCGCATCGCGGCGCTCCCGGCGGCCGAGCTCGCCCGCATCGCCAAGACCTACGGGGCCGTCGTCCGGACCCCGGAGAAGGAGCTCGCATGACCGCCTCGACCGTGACCGAAGCTGACATCGAGGCCGCCCGGAAGGAGTACGGCTGGACCGACCGGCGAAAGACCGTGACGAAGGCTCTCTGGCTTGATGGCTTCTCGGCCGCTCAGATCGCCAAGAGGATCGGCGGCTGCTCTCGCAACGCCGTGATCGGGATCATCCACCGCTCGGGGCTTTCCGGCCGCGAGGCGCCGTCCAAGCCGAGCCGGCCTCTGACGCCCCGGCCCGCCAGGCCCGCGACCCCGCCCACGCCGACTTCACCTTCTGCGGGCGTTCACGGCCGCGCCGACCAGACGCCCGAGCACCGGCACGGCATGAACTTCCGCAACCCGGGCAGCGCACCCTCGACTGGCCCCAAGCCGCCGTCGATGCCCGCCGCTCGGCGCGAGGAGCCAGGCTCGGCGACCGTGCTGACCCTCGGCGCCCACATGTGTAAGTGGCCCATCGGCGACCCCGCGCACGCCGACTTCACCTTCTGCGGGCGGCGCCAAGGCGGCGTAGGCCCGTACTGCGTGGAGCACGCGCAGGTGGCCTACCAGAGCGCCACCCAGGGCACGAGGAAGACCGCGACCGCCTCCGAGCTCGCCCGCTCGCTCAGGAGGTACATTTGAGCGAGGTCATCGAGCATGCGGCCCAGCAGGCCGTTGAGGACGCCTGTTCGGCAACGACCGCGCCGGCCCTGGCCATGCGCGCGACCATGCGGCTGGCGGGCGAGCGCCTGGCGTCGATCCTCGACCATGACGAAGCGAGCGCCGCCCACGCGAGCCTCGCCCGCCAGCATGCGGTGAAGGCCACTCAGGCGAAGGGGAGGAATCGGCGATGACCGACTTCCCGCTGATCGCCACCTCCGATCCGGGGACGGTCATCGTTCCCATCCCCGAGAAGCCGCAGCCGCGCCTCCCGACCTTCGCCGAGTGGACGGTGCCGGTCGAGCTTGTGCTCCGCTGCCCGTGCAGCTCCGTCTTCCGGGACACCATCCGTCAGCGGATCGGCCGGGGCGACCAGCCCCTGCCTGATGCGAAGGTCTACCTCCGGCATGGCCGGTACTTCTGCGAGGTCTACGTCCCCGGCGCGAACAGGCCCGGCGTCTTCATGGCGCTCGACCTCTGGGCGGGGGCACACCTGTGAACCAGCCCGCTCTCCCCGGCCTCGGCTTCCGTGGCCACGGCCTCCGCGCGCAGACCGACGAGTGGCTGACCCCGCCGTCGATTATCGATGCGCTCGGGCCGTTCGATCTCGACCCTGCGGCGCCTGCCGTGCGGCCCTGGCCGACGGCGTACGAGCACTACACCGAGGCCGACAACGGCCTGCTGCTGCCCTGGTTCGGCCGCGTCTGGCTGAACCCGCCCTACTCGAACCCGCTGATCGGCCGCTTCATGGGCCGAATGACCGAGCATGGCTGCGGCACGGCCCTGATCTTCGCCAGGACCGAGACCGAGACCTTCTTCCGCCACGTCTGGCAGGGCGCGACCGCCCTCCGGTTCCTGGCCGGCCGGCTCCACTTCCACAAGGTCGACGGTTCACGGGCGCCGGGGAATGCCGGGGCCCCGAGCGTGCTCTGCGCCTACGGGGATGCCGACGCCGAGGTGCTGGCCGACTGCTCGATCGACGGCCAGTTCGTGCCCCTGCGCCTCCCGCGCGTCTTCGCCGTGCTCGCCCTGTCGACGACCTGGGGGCAGGCGGTCCGCGACTACATGCGCAGCCGGCCAGGCCCGGTCCCGCTGGCCGACATCTACCGCGACCTCGCTGGCCACCCGAAGGCCCGCCGCAACCGAAACGTCGAGGCCAAGATCAGGCAGGAGCTCCAGCGAGGCGCCGGGCGGCGTGTCGATCGCGGGCTCTGGGAGGCGGCGGCATGACGGGCCTTCCGCTCTACTCTGGCCGCGAGGCCACCATCGACACTATCCACCAGGCGACGGCGATCTACACCGTGCCTGAGGAGATCAGCGCGCTGCTCGACCGCCTCGACTGGCCGGCCGTCGGCGGGCGCCTGCTCGACCCGGGCGCTGGGAACGGCGGCGTCCTGATTGCTGCGCTCGACCGGTTGCGGCTGGCTCACGACGACGTGGCGACGGCAGTCTTCTCGGTGAAGGGCTACGAGTTCCACGCTGGGGCCGTCGCGGCTGCTCGGCGCCGCGTCGCGGACCATCTGCTTGGTCGCTGCTGGTCCGGCATCGCAGCCGGCGCAGCAGCGTCGCAGATCGTTGAAGAGCGCGACTTCCTCCTGTCACCGGTTCCCGTGGCCACCTTCTCGGTCATCGCCGCGAACCCGCCCTACTGGCGCGCCCTAAACCTGCCTGCAGAATACCGCGCCGACTACGAGGCGATGGTAGCCCCGCACGCCCAAGCCGACCTGCTCTACGCCTACCTGCAGCGAGCCGCCGACATCGTCGCGCCGAATGGTTCGATCGGCCTCGTGACGAGCGATCGCTGGCTCCTGAACGCCTCGTCGGCCGAGTTGCGCCGGCGTCTCGGCAAACGCTTCTCCGTGCGCGACCTTCGCAGGCTGGACAGCGCGTCGGCCTTCTACCGACCCAAGACCCGCACCCGAGGAACGCCGGCTCGCGTCCACCCGGTCAGTCTGGTGCTCGATCCGGCCGGCGTCGGCGCTGCGCTCACCGCAGCACCGTTCCCGCTGGACGGTTTGCCGGAAGCCGAGGGCGTCCTGCTGGGTGATCTTGCTGAGATCAGGCTCGCGCCCTGGCTGGGACCCGAGGGCATCTTCGTGGTTCGCGACCCGGCTGCTCTTCCCGGCGCCGTGCTCGTGCCCGTGGTCGAGCCTGACGACATAGACCCTCGCGGCGACTGCCTGACCGGTTCGAGCCGCTGGGCCATAGTGACCCGCGCGGACGTCGAGCCGGGCCCCTCGGTTCTCGCTCATCTCGACGGCCAGCTGCACCGGATGCCGCCGCGCGGCCGCAGGGCGACCCGCTGGGTTCCGCCTGAGACCTTCATCGGTCGCCTGCCGCTGGACGTGGACGCCGTCATGGTTCCGAGGATCGCCAAGCGGCTGCGGGCGATTCCGCTGCCTGCCGGCACAATGCCGATCAACCACAACCTCGTCGTGGTCTCCGGGCATCCGGTGGCGGCGATGGTGGCTTGGCTGAACCACCCGGCTGTTCAGGCCCAGGCCGACGCCCTCTCGCTTCGGCTGGAGAACGGCTACGCGAGCTTCACCGCGACCCTGCTGCGGCAGCTGCGCATCCCGGCCGAGCTCATCGCCTGTGAGGCCTATGGCCAAGCGGCTGGAGACCCCGGAATTGAGAAGACCGCGCGGCGCCGCGGTCCTGCTGGCTTCGCGAAAGGAGCAGCAGAATGAGCAAACTCTCCAAGGCGCAGTATCGAACCCATCAGCAGGCCTGCGATCTGCTGACGAAGGATCGCCTGACCGAAGACGACCGCTGGTTCGTGCTGGAGAACTGGCAGGAATCGGCTCGCCATGTGAACAGCCAGGCTGGGGCGTTCTTCACGCCGCCCATGCTGGCCCGAGACTTCGCGATCGAGACCTGCGGGCCTCGAATCATCGACCTCTGCGCCGGCATCGGGATGCTGGCCTTCATGGCCTGGAACAAGTCCGACTGGGGCCGCCAGCCGATCGAGCTCGTGTGTGTCGAGCAGAACCCCGACTACGTCGAGGTCGGGCGGAAGGTTCTGCCCGAGGCCACGTGGATCGTCGGCGATATCTTCGCCCTTCCGAACCTCGGGCACTTCGATTGCGCCATCGGAAACCCGCCTTTCGGGGCTACCCCTCGGGCCGGAACCGGGCCGCGCTATCGGGGCCGGGCGTTCGAGTATCACGTCATTGACGTGGCCAGTGACATCGCCGACTGGGGGACCTTCATCATCCCGCAGACCTCGGCGCCTTTCCGCTACAGCGGCCAGCCCCACTACGAGTGGCGGCCGGGCGAGACCTATGAGGCCTTCCGAAAGCAGACGGGCATCGAACTCGGCGCGAACTGCGGCATCGACTGCGATTTCCACAAGGACGGCTGGAGAGGCGTCGCGCCGACGGTCGAGATCGTGACGGCGGATTTTCAGTTGGCCCGCGAGGCCCGGCGGCCGGCTCAAGTCGACCTGTTCGAGGCAGTTGCATGAACCAGCGTACCGCTCCCACCGCCGAGCCTGATGGGCCCTTCAATCTCCAAGCCGAGCAGGCCCTTCTCGGGATCCTGCTCGTCGACAACACCTCGCTGGAGAGGATCGGCGACCACCTGCGCGCCGAGCACTTCTACGAGCCCTTCCACCAGCGCCTGTTCGCCGGGATCGAGGGGCGCCTGCGCCGAGGCTACAAGGCCGAGCCCATCCTGCTCGCTGACGACTACGCGGGCGACGCGGCCTTCGTCGACCTCGGGGGCCTGCGCTACCTGCTCGACCTCTCCGGACGGGCGCCGCTGGGCGACGTGGCGGCCGACTACGCCCGCGAGATCGCCGAGGCCTCGACCCGGCGCGAGCTCGTGCGTGTGGCCGGCGAGATCATGGCCCAGGCCCGCAGCGACCGGACCCAAGACGCTCGTGGGCTGCTGGAGAAGGCCGAGCGCACCCTGCACGGCCTGCAGGTCGGCGGACCCCGGCTGGAGTTCACCACGGCGGCCCAGGCGGCGGCCCGGGTCGTCGACTACCTCGACCACCCCGAGGCCTACGGCGGCGGCCTGAGCACCGGCCTGGAGCTGCTCGACCGGCAGATGGGCCGGATGATGCCCGGCGACCTGATCGTCCTGGGCGGCCGCACGAGCATGGGGAAGTCCGCGCTCGCCGCAGAGATCGCCCTGAATGTCGCCCACGAGGGCGTCGGGGTCATCGAGGTCAACGGCGAGATGTCCGTCGACCAGATGACGCGCCGGCACGTCACGAGCATCTGCTTCAACGAGAGCTACCGCGAGGCGCCGGCCTACTCGGACATCCGCGACCGCAAGCTGGAGGTCCAGCAGCGCGGCATGGTCGATCGAGCGCTGACCGCGCTGGCCACCCACCCGCTGGCGATGCTGAAGCGGCCAGGCCTCTCCCTGACGTCCTTCCGCTCCCTCGTCCGGCGCCAGCAGTCCATCTGGAACGCCGAGGGCATCGAGACGGGCCTGATCGTCGTCGACCACGCAGGCCTGCTGAAGACCGATCGCTCAGGGCGGTCCCGCTACGAGGACCAGACGGAAATCTCTAACGGCCTGAAGGAGATCGCGGACGAGCTCGGCCTCCCGATCCTCGCGCTCGCCCAGCTGAACCGCGAGACCGAGAAGCGGGACAACAAGCGCCCGATGCTCTCGGACCTGCGCGATTCCGGCGCCTGGGAGCAGGACGCCGATGTCGTGATCGGCGTCTACCGCGACGCCTACTACGCCGCGCGTGAGCCTGAGCCGCGCGACGACCGCGGGGCGAACAGCCAGGTGGCCTGGGCCGAATGGGACCGCCGCCGACGCAGCAAGACCGTCGAGGCCATCCTGCTCAAGGTCCGCGAGGGCAACTGCGGGACCGTCGAGCTCTGGGGCGACATGGCCCGCAACGCGATCCGGGATCACGAGCCCGACGGGGGCCTGCTGTGAAGCGCAAGAGCGAGAACTTCTATCGCCGCGACCCGCTGAAGGCCCTGAGCGGGATGATCGGCCTGAGCCTCGAGGAGCGCGGTGTCTACAACACCGTGATCGACCTCCTCTACTCGACCTGGAGGCCGCTGGCCGACGACCGGCCGTTCATCGCCGGCTGGTGCGGCTGCGCCGTCCAGAAGGTCAATCCGATCATCAACCGGCTGATCGAGCAGGGCCGGCTCATCAGCTTCGTCGAGGGTGGCCGAACCTACATCTCCGACGAGGCCTTCGAGGCGGAGCGCGCGGCCGTCAAAGGCGCCTCCGAGGCCCCGAAAAAGCGGTCCAAAGTCGAGGAGAAGTCGGGAGAAGTCGAGGAGAAGTCGGCGGGTGTCGAACAAAACCCCCGACTTCTCGACCATCACAGTGAGGAAAATCAGGGGGTTAGCGAGACAGAGAAGATAAGAGAAGAGAAGAATACCATAGCTAAAGCTATGGACGGCGGGGCCGTCGCTGGCCCTCCGGACGATGGCCTGTCGGCCCTCAGGGAATTGCCCGTCGAGAAGGGCTGCTGGCGGCTGGCCATCAAGGTCCTGGTCGAGCGCGGCGGCATGGCTGACCCGGCGGCCCGGTCGTTCATCGGCAAGCTGAAACGGAGCAGCCTTTCCGACGAGGAACTCTGGTCGATCGCCCTCGACGCCTGGGTGGCCGGCACGCTCGATCCTCGGCCCTACCTGACCCAGGCGGCCTCGGCGGCGGTCGCCCGGCGGAACAGCCGCACCGGCGTTCTCGCCCCGACCGAGCGCCAGCAGATCGTCTGGATGGAGGACTTCAGGACCGACCCCGGCTCGTGGCGGGGCGAGCGCGGCCCCAGGCCCGGCGCCGAGGGCTGCCGGATCAATCCAGATATCCAGCGCCGCTTCGGTGTCGAGCCCTTCGATGCGCCGGCCGACCTCCTGACTTTCCCCGACCGGGAAAGGGCCAGCGCATGAGCCGGATCGACGACCGCTGGCTGGAGGAGGCCAAGGGCCGGGTTCAACTGTCCGATGTGATCGGACGGACGGTGAAGCTGCGCAAGCAAGGCCGCGAGCACGTCGGGCTCTCGCCCTTCACCGCCGAGCGGTCTCCGAGTTTCTTCGTCAACGATGACAAGGGGTTCTTCCACGACTTCTCGTCGGGCAAGCACGGCGACCTGATCGACTTCCTCGTCGAGACTGAACGCCTGACGTTCAGGGAGGCGGTCGAACGCCTGGCCGCCGAAGCGGGGATGACCCTGCCGGACGCCGATCCGGTCGGCGTCGAGCGCGAGAAGCAGCGGCAGGGCCTGACCGACTGGCTGGAGCTCGCGGCCGTGTGGTTCGAGGCCGAGCTCCGGCGCCCTGCCGGCGCGGACGCACGGGCCTACCTCATCCGGCGCGGCCTGCCGGAATCGGAGTGGGCGCGGTTCCGGATCGGCCTGGCCCCGACGGCCCGCACCGGCCTGAAGGATTATCTCATCGCCAAGGGCGCGCTCCCGCAGGCTCTGGCCGAGGCCGGCCTGCTGGTCAGCCCCGAGGACGGAACCGCGTCGTTCGACCGCTTCCGTGACCGGATCATCTTCCCGATCACCGATGCCCGGGGACGGGTGGTCTCGTTCGGCGGACGGGCGCTCGATCCCAAGGCGCGGGCCAAGTATCTGAACGGCCCGGAGACCGAAGTCTTCGCCAAGTCGAGGATCCTGTACGGCCTGCCCGAGGCCCGCCGGCTTCTGCAAGCCGAGCCCACGGCGCCGCTGGTCGTGGTCGAGGGCTATCTCGACACGATCGCGAGCGTCCGCGCTGGCGTCGCCGCCGTGGCCTCGATGGGAACCTCGCTGACAGAGGAGCACCTCGGCCTGCTCTGGCGCCTTCACCCCGAGCCCACCCTCTGCTTCGACGGCGACTCGGCCGGACGCAGGGCTGCGAGCCGGGCGATCGACCGAGCCCTGCCGCTGGTCCAGTCCGGCCGGTCGCTGCGCTTCACCTCGCTCACCGGCGGCAAGGACCCCGATGACGTGCTGCGCGAGCGCGGGGAATCGGCCCTGCGCGCCCAACTTTCGACCTCGGCGCCGCTGGTCGAGGCCCTCTTCGCCCGCGAGCGCGATGCGGAGCCCCTCGATACGCCTGAGCGCCGGGCGGGCCTGCGCCAGCGCCTGCGGGCAGCGGCTGGCGCTATCGCGGACGATGACCTGGCCCAGGCCTACCGGGATGACCTGGCCAGCCGGTTCGCGTCCCTGTTCCCCCGCCGCCAGCCCGGCCAGCGCCAGCAGATGCCGCTCGGCGGCGCGAGCTCGACCGCCAAGGAGGCCGCGCGGAGGCTGATGGACTTCCCCCGGCCGGATTCGGCGGCCATCGCGGTCCTCGCGGTCGAGCATCCCGACTGGCTGGAAGGGCGCGACGAGCTCCTCGCGGGTGAGGGGTTCGGCGACGAGCTGCTTCGGCCGATCGCCGACTGGCTGCTGGCCCAGCGCCTGGGCGACGGCGCTCGGGCCCGGCCGGAGACGCTCCTCGAGCTCGCGCGCGGCGTCGCAGGGCCGGGGCTCAACAAGGATTTCAGTGCATGGGCGGCCGCGTTCGACCGCCTCGTCGCGCTCTCTGCTCTCGATAGGGCGATCCGTGAAGCGGAGGCCGATGCCGGCCAACCCGCCGGTGCGGCTGCGCTCCTCCGTCTGCAGGGCGAGCGACGCCAGTTAGTTGGGAGGGCAGCGTGACCAGCCAGAAAACCAGTCAGACGTCGGACGAGGCCGCGCCGGCGGTGGTGCGCCCGGCTCCCAAGGCCCGGCCGTCTTCGATCAAGCGGGCCTTCCGCACCATCCTGAAGGCGATCGAGCTCGGCTATCGGATCGAGGGTCTCGCCGCGGCGCTGCACGAGCGCGCGGAGCGGACGAAGGTCACCGACGAGCAGGATGCGGCCGCGCGTGACCGGGAGGTCTGGCGCCAGGAGCAGTTCGACGCGCTCGATGAGATCGACGCCGAGATGCCGAAGGTCATGCGGCTGATCAACGACGCGCGCTCGATCCCCGGCCTGAAGAAGCGCCGCAAGGCTATGCGCCCGCTGAACACCCGCCTGAACAAGCTGGGCGACGACAGGCTGGCCACCCTGCAGGCGCTGGCCCAGCGCGACGAGGATGAGCGGAGCAAGGCCCGGATCACCGAGCTCGCCCAGCTGGAGGCGCTCCGCGGCGGCCAGGTGCTCATCGAGGAGGTCGATGTCGACACCCCGCTGGTCGAGAACGGGGCCGAGGTCTGGCGCAACGGCGAGCGGGTGAAGGTCCGCGAGCACCTGGTGCGCCCGATCGTGACCTCCCGCGACGGGCTGGAGACGCTGGCGACCATGCACCTGACCATGGACGGCCGGGTCCGGCGGAATCGCGACGGCACCCCGATGCTCCCGGCGATCTCCGAGATGTGCCACGCGGCGGGCGTTCGCTATCGGGACCTCTACGAGCTCTGCGATCCCGAAGGGGTGCTCCATGCCGTCAACCCGGAGGACATGGGCCGAGGTCAGCCGCCGAGGGATGCGTTCTCCAGCCGGGTCGTGGCCGCGATCCAGGACCGGGCGCAGTTCTCGGGCGTGATCCGTCGACTGGAGGCGCGCGTCCGCGAGGAACTGGGGGAGGAGGGGGTCTACGTGCTCGTCGAAGTCGCCGCGAAGGGGAACACCATCCGGTCGCTCTCGCCAGGCCGGCGCCGGGCGATCCGGCTGACGCTCAAGCTCCGCGAGGCGCTCGGCATTCTGGCCGAGGCCTTCGGGCTGATGTGACCAGATGTAGCGATGGCCGCGCGTTAACTGTCCATTAGTTGACGCGGACGCGGTTTGCCCCTAGGTGGGCCTAACGGACATTTTTGCGTCCAGCACGAAGAGCCCCGCGCCACCCGGCCGGGGCTTTGTCGTTTTCGCGCCCCCGAACATCCGAGGTTGACCCGTGGCCGATGCCCCGAAGGCGCGTGCGCCGAGAAAGCGCGCGAGCGCGAAACCCGTTCCCGCGCCGGCTCCCGAGGCTCCGACGCCGGTCATCACCTATGAGAACCTGAAGGCGCGCGCCGATGAGCTCGCTGCTCAGAGGGCCAGCTGGGTGCAGGCGAAGGCCCAGGCCGAGGCCCAGATCGTCGCCGCCAACCTCCAGCTTTCGGCCTTCGACGGCGCCCAGCAGGTGGTCGACGAGCTGATGAAGATCCTGCAGCCAGCGGCGACCTAGCCGCCGACGATCTACCTCTGTCCTGTGGAAGGGACGGGGGCCAGGGTGCGCTAACACCCTGAACCGCGAGCTTGGGGCTCGCATGACCTAGAGCCGGCCGTCTCACGGCCATCCCGCCACCCAGCACTGGGCGGGACGTTTACTGGCAGCAGTCATGCGCAAAAGCGAGTCCGCGCCCCCGGCGCGGCAACCCCTTGTCGTGGCCTATCGACGGCCCGACGAGCTCAAGGCCTATGGGCGTAACGCCCGCCGGCACTCGGCCGAACAGGTCGAGCAGATCGCGGCCTCGATGCAGGAGTTCGGGTTCACCAACCCGGTCCTGGTCAAGGACGACGGCGAGACCATCGGCGCCGGTCACGGCCGCCAGGCCGCCGCTCTGCTGATCCTCTCGCGGGGTGAGCGCCTTCCGACACCGGACGGTGAGACCATCCCGACGATCACCCTCACCGGGCTGAGCGAGGATCAGTGGCGCGCCTATGTCCTGGCCGACAACAAGCTGGCCCTGAACGCGACGTGGGACGCCGACATTCTCGCCGCTGAGCTGCGGGCGCTGGAGGGCGGCACGGCCGACCTCTCGCTGACCGGCTTCAGCGAGGCCGAGCTCGACGAGCTCCTGCGCGAGACCGTCGACGCGGCCCAGGCGCCGGAAGCCTTCCCCGAGTACGGGGAGGACATCGAGACCGAGCACAAGTGCCCCAAGTGCGGGTACGCCTGGTCGGGCGAGGCGGCGTGACCCGTGCCGCTCATCCTCAGGCACCGCAGCCGGATCAATCCCCGGCAGAACGGGCTCAACCTCGACGAGGAGCCCTGTCCGACCGTCACCGCCGGCGGGCTCTCGGCGTTCGGCCACTACTGGCTGGAGGCGGTCATGCCTGACCGCTACACGCCCGACCCCAACAAGCCGCCCTTCGCCGTGCCGAGCATGGCCGAGATCGCCGCCCTGCCGTGGAACGGCTTCACGGTGGCCTCGACCTTCGCCGGCTGCGGTGGATCCTCGACCGGCTACCGGATGGCCGGCTTCCGCGTGGCCTGGGCCTCGGAGTTCATCCCGGCCGCGGTTGAGACCTACCGGGCCAACTGCTCGCCCCGGACCCAGCTGGACACGCGAGACATCCGCCTCGTCCAGCCGCAGGACATCCTCGACGCGACCGGCCTGGCCGTCGGCGAGCTCGACGTGCTCGACGGCTCGCCGCCCTGCGCGAGCTTCTCGACGGCCGGCAAGCGCGAGGCCGCATGGGGCCAGGTAAAGAACTACAGCGACACGAAGCAGCGGGTCGATGACCTGTTCTTCGAGTACGCGCGCCTCATCGACGGGCTCCGGCCCAAGGTCTTCGTGGCCGAGAACGTCTCGGGCCTGATCAAGGGGAAGGCCAAAGGCTACTTCCTGGAAATCCTCGCCGCGCTGAAGGCGCCGGGCTATCGGGTCTCGGCCCGCCTGCTCGACGCCCAGTGGCTCGGCGTTCCACAGGCCAGGCAGCGCCTGATCTTCGTCGGTGTGCGCGACGACCTCGAGCTCGATCCCGTCCACCCGACGCCGCTCGGCTACCGCTACTCGATCCGGGATGCGCTGCCCTGGGTCATGTCGGCCACGCACGGCCCGGCCTCGACCAGCTTCGACAAGAGGGGCGAGCGCCTCTCGATCGACCGGGCGGCGCCGACCATCGTCGCGGGGGCGCAGGGCTCAGGCCCCCATCAAATCCACGTCGAGACCGAGAGCGACATCAGTCGCTTCGCGATCGGCGAGGAATGGGACAAGCTCCTGCCGGGCGGACAATCCGAGCGGTTCTTCCAGCTCGTCAGGCCCGACGCCGACGCGCCCTCACCTACGATCACCGCAGCGGGGGGCGCGCCCTCGACCGCCGGCGTCACCCACCCGACGGAGAAGCGCAAGTTCGCGATCGCCGAGCTCCGGCGCATCTGCGGCTTCCCCGACGACTTCATCCTGACGGGCAACTACTCCCAGCAGTGGGAGCGCATGGGCCGCTCGGTCCCGCCCGTGATGATGAGCCACATCGCCGCTGCCGTGCGCGATCGCATCCTCATCCCGGCTCGCGAGGCCGGCCGATGAAGGTCCCCGGCGCCGGAGGCTGGACCTTCGAAGACAAGGGCATCGCGGCCGCGTTCGATCAGCACGTCCGCGAGCAGCTGCCCTGGTATGACCTCGCCACAGGCGCGGTCGCCCACATCGCCCGGCACTACATCCCGGCCGGCGGCCTCGTCTATGACGTGGGCTGCGCGACCGGGAACGTCGGCCGGGCCCTCGCCGAAACTCTGCAGGCGCGCGACGCCACCCTCATCGGGATCGAATCCAGCGCCGAGATGGCCGAGCGCTATGTCGGGCCGGGCCAGATCATGGTCGCCAATGCGGCCAGCGTCGACTTCGCGCCCTGCGATCTCATCGTGTGCTTCCTGACCCTGATGTTCATCCCGCGCCCCGAGCGCGTGGCCATGATCAGGAGGATGCGCGCTTCCCTCCGCCCCGGCGGCGCCCTCGTGGTCTTCGAGAAGATCGAGGCCGGCTCGGGCTATCCCGCGACCGTTCTCTGGCGTCTCGCCCTCGCGGGCAAGGTCGCCGCGGGCGTTGACGCGGGGGAGATCGTCGCCAAGGAGCTCTCGCTCAGTGGGGTCCAGCGCCCGCTCGCCGCCTCCGAACTCGGTCAGGGCGCGATCGAGTGGTTCCGCTTCGGGGACTTCGGGGGCTGGCTCATCGAGCACCAGGCAGAGGCACAGGGCGCGCGCCGAACCAAAGGAGCCTGACCGCATGCCAAAGCCCGAGGGAACGGGACAGAGGCGCCCGACCGAGGAGGACATGCCCCGGTTCATGGAGCTCGTCTCCGAGGGCAAGTCGCTCAGAGAGGCGTGCAGGAAGCTGGAGCTCCACGCTCCGTCGACGCACACGTTCATCGACTCGGACGACGGCCTTCGCGAACAGTACGCGCGCGCGAAGGAGCAGCGCGCCGAGCACTATCAGGAGGACGTCCTGACCGTCACCAAGGCGGCGGCGCTCGGCCTGAAGGTGAACGGCCAGAAGGTCGATGCGGCCGGCGCGCGGGCCTACCTCGAGGCGACCAAGTGGGCGACCGCTCGCATGGCGCCGAAGACCGCGCCCGTTCAGCGTCTCGACCTGACGAGCCGCACGCGGCAGATGACCGATGCGGAGATCGCCGAGGAGATCGCCGCCTTCGAGGCTGGCGCGCGCGGCGACGGCTGATCATGGAGAGCCTGGTCGATCTCGGCGATGGCCGGCTGCTGCCGCGCGACAAGGCCGAAGCCTATCTGGAGCTCCTGCGGGAGCAGCACCGCCGGCGGGAAGCCGCGAGGATTCGGAACGAGCGGGCGGCGATCATCGCCAACTGCTCGACGCTCTACGGCTTCATCAAGGAGTTCTGGTTCGTCCTCGAACCGGTCGCCAAGTTCAAGGGCGGCTGGGCGCTGATGGCGATGTGCGACCACCTCGAGGCGGTCACGCGCGGCGACATCAAACGGCTGCTGATCACCGTGCCCCCCGGCATGATGAAGTCGCTCCTGATGGTCTTCTGGACCGCTTGGGAGTGGGGGCCCAAGGGGATGCCGCACATTCAGGTGTTGGCCACCTCCTACAGCCAGAAGAACGCCTTCCGCGACAACCAGAAGCTCCGCGACCTGGTGTCGAGCGAGAAGTTTCAGGCCCTGTGGACCGTCGAGCTGCGGACCGACACGAACGCGATCTCGAAGTTCGCCAACACGAAGTCGGGTTGGTGCGAGGCCCGCCCGTTCTCGAAGATGACCGGTGGCCGCGCCAACCGGGTCAAGATCGACGACCCGCACGACACCGAGGGCGCGGAAAGCCCGGTGCAGCGGAAGAAGACGGTCAAGATCATGCGGGAGGCCATCTCCGACCGCCTGAACGACATGGTCGAGGACGCCATCGTGCTGATCATGCAGCGGCTCCACCAGGGCGACTGCGCGGCGGCCGCGAAGGAGATGGGCTACGTCCACCTTGAGCTCCCGATGGAGTTCGAGCTCGGTCGCCGCTGCAAGACCATCCTCCGGCCCGCCAACGACGGCAGCCCGGCGCTGATCTTCGAGGATCCTCGCCAGTTCGAGGGTGAGCTGCTCTTCCCCGAGCGCTTCCCGGCCGCGACGATCGCCCAGTTGAAGAAGGACAAGGGCGCCTACGCCTGGGCTGGCCAGTATCAGCAGCGCCCGGCGCCGCGCGAAGGCGGGATGTTCGAGCGGGGCTGGTTCAAGCGGGTAGGGGCGCTGCCTCTGAACGCCACCCGGTTCGTGCGAGCCTGGGACTTCGCGGCGAGCGAGGGCGACACGGCCGACTACTCGGCCAGCATCAAGATCACCCGCGACGGGCACGACGGAGCCTTCATCCTGGTCCACGGCCGTCGCGGTCGCTGGTCGCCTGGCCGCGTCGAGACCGAGGTGAAGAGCACGGCCGAGGGCGACCGCGCCCAGCACCCGGGGGCGATCACCATCCGCATCCCGCAGGACCCCGGCTCCTCGGGCAAGTCCTACGTCCGGACGCTGGTGAAGCAGCTGGCCGGCCATGCGGTGAAGTTCGAGCCGGTCACCGGGTCCAAGGAGGTGAGGGCGAAGGCTCTCGCAGTCCAGGCCGAGGTCGGCAACGTCTACATCCTCGAAACCGGCGATCCCGTGAAGGACGCCTGGATCGAGGACTTCCTCGATGAGCTGGAGGTCTTCCCCGCCGGCGCGAACGACGACCAGGTCGACGCTGCGGCAGACGCCTTCAACGAGCTCGCCCTCGCGCCGCCGCCCCTCACCGTCAAACGCCTCAGAGTGTAGGAGCGCAGATGGCCGAAGCCGTGAACGCGAAGTCCGCGGCCGTCTCAGGCCTGGGCATCGACTGGCCCATGCTCGAAGCCCTCATGGGCGGGACGCGAGCCATGCGCTCGGGCAAGGAGGCGCTGCTTCCGAAGTGGCCGGCCGAGGACGAGGAGAGCTACAAGGCCCGCCTCTCGACCTCGACGCTGTTCCCGGCGCTACGCCGCACCGTCTCGGTCATGGTGGGCAAGCCCTTCTCCAAGGCCCTCAGCTTCGGCGAGGACGTGCCTGTCGAGATCGCCGGCAAGCCCGCGACCAAGGACGAGGCCGCGCTTCCCGGATGGGCCGACGACATCGACCGCGAAGGCGTGAACCTTCACACCTTCGCCTCGGAGATGTTCGAGGAAGGGCTGACCTACGGCCTGGCCGGCATCCTCGTCGAAGCCCCCAAGCCGGTTCAGCCGGCCGGCGCGGTCGTCACGAAGGCCGAGCAGGATGCCGCTGGCGTCCGCCCCTACTGGGTGCGGGTCAAGCACAACCAGATTCTCGGCTGGCGCTCGAAGGCCGAGGGCGGCCGGCGGGTGCTCACCCAGCTGCGGATCCTCGAATGCGACACCGTCCCTGACGGCGACTTCGGTGAGAAGGCCGTCGAGCGTGTCCGGGTTCTGACGCCCGGCGCCTGGCAGGTGTGGGAGAAGGGCCAGAAGGCGACCGACGGCAAGGAGTGGAAGCTCATCGAGGAAGGCCAGACCGGCCTCACGGTGATCCCCTTCGTGCCGATCTACGGGACCCGGCGCGGGTTCATGAACGGCGTCTCGCCGCTGTTGGACCTCGCCTTCCTGAATACCAAGCACTGGCAGAGCCAGAGTGACCAGGACAATATTCTCCACGTCGCCCGCGTGCCGATCCTGTTCCTGCAGGGCGCTGACGATAAGACCGAGTTGACGCTAGGCGCCGGCTCGGCGGTCAAGGGCCCGGCCGGTTCGGACCTGAAGTGGGTCGAACACACCGGCCAGGCGATCAAGGCCGGCCAGGAGAGCCTCGAAGCGCTCGAAGAGCAGATGATCCAGGCCGGCGCCGAACTCCTGGTGAAGAAGCCCGGAGACCGATCTGCCACGGAATCGGCGAATGACGCCGAGGCGAACAAAAGCGACCTCCAGCGCATCGTCGAGGGCTTCGAGGACAGCCTCGACCAGGCCCTCTACCTGACGGCCCTCTACGCAAGCCTCGGCCAGGGCGGGCATGTGAGCCTGTTCAAGGACTTCTCGGCGAACAGCCTCTCCGAGGCATCTGGCCAGCTCATCCTTGCCCTGTGGCAGGCCGGCGCGATCAGCCACGACCTGCTCATCGAGGAGCAGAAGCGCCGCGGCGAGCTCGCGGGCGAGGTCGATGCGCAAACCGAGCGCGACAAGGTCGCGGAGGAGGGGGGCGGTCTCGGGACCCTCGGCGGCGAAAGGCCGGCGAGGGTCGAGCCTGAGCCCGAACCAGAGCCGGCGGACGCCGAGGCATGAGCGGACCGAAGCCGGGCCGCGACGAGGTCCACTGGATCGGCAAGGGCTGGCAGAACGTCCACATCGGATGGTGCCCGTCCGAGGTCGCATGGAACAAGGCGATGAAGCGCCTCGGCGTGAAGGACGCCGCCTATCCGACGGTCGCCGGGTGCTGCACGGAGTTCGCCAGCGACCGCTACGGTGTTTGCGTGATCGTCACCCTGAGCCCTACGCTTGCCAAGCCCCGGGAGCCGCTGGAGATCATCGGCCTCATCGTCCACGAGGCCACGCACGCCTTCCAGAAGGTCTGCCTCGACATGGGCGAGGACGAGCCCTCCTGCGAGTTCGAGGCCTACTCGATGCAGGCGATCACCCAGCAGCTCATCCAGGCGGTCGACAACACCTGGGGCGGGCTGCTCGCGGATCGGCCTGCGGCCTGAGATGGCCGAGAGCATCAATGAACGCCTCCTGCATCACGCGGTCGGCCACCAGGTCGATCTGACCCGCTTCAGCAACAGCGTCATCCGCCGGATGATCAGGCTGCTGAACGGGGCCGACGAACGCCTGAAGGTGGAACTGATCCGCGCCCTGGCCGAGAGCGGGATGGACGCGACCAGCTTCCGGGTCGCCCGCCTTGAGGCGATGCTCGGCTCCCTTCGCCAGATCAACGCCGCCGCCTACCTCAAGGTCGGCGCCGCCCTGACCGACGAGCTGCGGGCCTTCGTCGACTACGAGGCGCTCTACCAGATCGGCCTGCTCGAAAACGTCCTGCCGGGCGATGTTCTGGCGCGATTCCCGCTGGCCCGCGTCTCGGTGCCCCAGGTCTACGTCGCCGCCGTCTCGCGCCCATTCCAAGGCCGGCTGCTGAGCGAGTGGGCCAAGAACGCCGAGGAGAACCGGGTCCGCGCGGTCAGCGAGGCCGTGCGCCAAGGCTACATCGAAGGGCGGACGACGGACGAGATCGTGCGCTCCGTCATGGGGACCCAAGCCAAACGGTTCACCGACGGTCGCATAGATCGCTCGCGGCGCGGCCTGGCCACCATCATTCAGTCCGCGCTAGCCCACACGGCGGCGACGGCCCGCGAACACGTCTATTCGGCGAACTCCGACATCATCAAAGCCGAGCGCTGGGTCTCGGTGCTCGACACCGGAACGACCCCGGAGTGCAGGATCCGCGACGGAAAGCGCTACACGGCGGATGCCGCTCACAAGCCGATCGGGCATCGGGTCCCGTGGCTCCAGGGGCCAGGCCGGCTGCACATGTGCTGCCGCTCGACCAGCTCGCCGGTGACGAAGTCCTATCGGGAGCTCGGCCTCGACATCGACGAGATCAGCCCGGCCACCCGGGCGAGCATGGACGGCCAAGTCCCGGCGGACATGACCTATGGCGATTGGCTGGCGAAGCAATCAGCTACCCGTCAGGATGAGATTCTGGGCGCTCGCCGAGGAAAGCTGTTCCGGGATGGCGGTATGCCCTTCGACGCCATGTTCACCAACCGGGGGGACTTCCTGACCCTCGACGAGCTCAGGGCACGAGACGCCGCGACATTCCGGCGAGCCGGGCTATAGTGGGCGCATGTCCAAGAAGCAGCCCGCGCCTCGGTTCGTCGTCATCGAAGGAACGCCCGCTCCCGACACGCCGAAGGAGCAGGTGCTAAAGCGCGTCCGGGCGATGCCGAAGCCGCCGTTCATGCTGCAGTGTCACCGGTGCGGCGGCCGGGAGCTGATCGAGACGAAGCTGGGCGTCCTCCGGGGCAACGGCAAGAACTTCAAGGGGACCAAAGCGCTCCTCTGTCTCAGCTGCCTCATGGGCGGCGAGCGCGTCGTCGTCGGATAGGACGTGACGGCCTGCCCGGGTCGCGATAGCGTCCCGCCTCAGATGGAGGGATGCGATGCGGCTTTGGACGATGCTGGCGGTCGTGGTGGCGAGCCTTCTGGCGGCGACGCCGGCCGCTGCGGACTGGCAATGGACCAAGTGGGGCATGACGCCTTCCGAAGTCGTTTCGGCGAGCGATGGCAAGGCCAAGCAGACATCACCCACAATCCTGACGATCCTGGGCC
>JACRBD010000128.1 GCA_016234625.1 Caulobacterales bacterium
ACGAGGCCGGCCGCTGGCGGTTCAAGGGAACGGCCGTCGACAGCTGGGAGCTCGGCTGGGGCGAGGTGAAGTTCCACGGCCGGTTCACCAACTTCCGCCACCTGGCCTTCTTCCCCGAGCAGGCCGCTAACTGGGAATGGCTGGACGCCCGCCAGCGGACCGCCGGCCGGCCGCTGAAGATTCTCAACCTGTTCGGCTACACCGGCGTCGCCAGCCTGGTCTGCGCCGCCGCCGGGGCCCAGGTGACCCATGTCGACGCCTCGAAACAGTCGGTGCAGCGGGCTCGCGAGAACGCCGCCCTCAGCGGCATCGACAATGTCCGCTGGATCGTCGAGGACGCCCGCCGCTTCGTCCAGCGTGAGGACCGCCGCGGCAGCCGCTATGACGGCATCATCCTTGACCCGCCCAAGTTCGGCCGCGGTCCGGACGGCGAGGTCTGGCGGCTGTTCGAGGACCTGCCCGAGATGATCGGCCTGTGCGCCGGCCTGCTGTCGGACGAGGCCAGCTTCCTGATCCTCAACGCCTACGCCGCCCGCATCTCCGGCGCCTCAATGGCCGGGCTGGGGGCCGAGGCCACGGCCGGTCGTGCAGGCCGCATCGACTGGGGTGAACTGGCCCTGGTCGAGGAGGCCGGCGACCGCCAGGTGGGCCTTTCCTTCTTCGCGCGGTGGTCCTCATGAGTCGCCTGGTCACCTCGCACAGCAACGCCACGGTCTAGGCCGCCAAGGCGCTGCACATGCGCAAGGCCCGCGAGGAGAGCGGCCAGTTCCTCGCCGAGGGGCTGAAGATCGTCACCGAGGCCATTGAGCTCGGCCAGGCGCCGAAGGTCCTGATCTACGGCGCCGACGCGGCCCAGCATCCGCTGCTGCAGAAGGCCATCTCGACCACCTATGACGCCCGCGGTCAGGTTATCGAGGTCAATCGCGAGATCCTCGAAAAGATCGCCAGGCGGGACAATCCCCAGGCGGTGCTGGCGGTGTTCGACCAGGTGTTCACGCCGCTGGAGGCCCTCTCCCCGCACAGCGCCGATGTCTGGGTCGCGCTGCACATGGTCCGCGACCCGGGGAACCTGGGGACCATTATCCGCACCGCCGACGCGGCCGGCTGCGGCGGGGTGATCCTGGTCGGCGACTGCTGCGACCCCTACTCCGTGGAGGCCGTGCGGGCGACCATGGGCTCGATCTTCGCCGTGCCGATCGTCAAGGCGAAGGAGGCGGAGTTCATCGCCTGGCGCCACCGGTGGCCGGGCTCGGTGGTCGGCACCCTGCTCACCGCCACCGTCGACCAGCGCAGCGCCGACTACCGCCGCCCGACCCTGATCCTGATGGGCAACGAACAGGCCGGCCTGACCCCGGAGCTGGCCGCCGTCTGCGACGTCAACGTCAAGATCCCCATGCGCGGCCGCGCCGACAGCCTGAACCTGTCGGTGGCCACGGGGATCATGATCTACGCGGCGGGGGATTGACGAGGGGACATGTACCGCAGGTACGTGTCCCCTCACCCCCGCAGCGAGGCCATCCGTTGCTGGTAGAGTTCCCAGTCGGGATCGCTTTCGGTCGAGTATTCCGGCTCGACCTGGCCCGCCGCCGCGTCGAGATGCTCGACGGCGCGTTCGACGTCGCTGGCGTAGCAGAAGTAGCGGACCCGGCCGTCGTGGGTCTCCACGAAGGTCAGCACGATGCGCACCCGCTCGGTCGGCCGTTCGAGCACCTCGGCCTCGAACCATTCGAGCATCTCGTAGTCATCCTCGCCCGGCAGGTTGGTGTCGTCGACGGAGTCATAGAACAGGTCGACCACCAGCAGGTGCGGCAGGACCGGCAGCGGCTCCATCTCGCGGGCCCGGATCAGCAGGGGCTTTCCCGCGAGTTCGCCTTCCGCCAGCAGCCATTTCTCGGGTCGCGTCATGAACTGGTTGTCGCCTGATTCTTCCAACGTCCGGATCGGAGAGGGACATGTACCGCAGGTACGTGTCCCCGATATCCGCCGGCATCTGACGGGGACACGTACCTGCGGTACATGTCCCCTACGTTCCGCGGGGCTTGGCTCTCGTCACAGGCGTAGCCGCAGCCGGGTCTTCCGGCCAGACGTGGCGGGGATAGCGGCCGCGCATATCCTTGCGCACGTCGGCCCAGGAGCCTTTCCAGAAGCCGGGCACATCCTTCGTCGTCTGGATCGGCTTGTGGCCGGGCGACAGCAGGCTGAAGGTCAGCGGCGTTCCGGCGACCGTCGGATGAACCGACAGGCCGTAGAGTTCTCCCACCCGCACCTCGACCTTCGGCCCGCCCTCGGCGGCGTAGTCGATGGCGAAGCTGTTGCCGGTCGGGGCGGTGAAGCGCAGCGGCGTTTCAGTGTCGAGGCGGCGCTGGACGTCCCAAGGAACCAGCCCGCGGATGGCGTCGGCGACCTGGCCGGGCGGCAGGTCCGCCAGTCTGGACCGGCCCTTGAGCAGCGGCGCCAGCCAGTCGTCCAGCCGCGCGATCAGGGTCATGTCGGTCAGGGGTTCGCCGAGGAAGGCCAGCCGCGCGCGCAGCGATTGGGTGGCGTCCATGGGCAGCGCGCCCAAGCCGTCCCGGCGGACCTGCCCGAGCAAGGCCGCCGTGATCATTTCCGGATCAGGCTTCTCGACCCGCCGGTCCTCGACGATCAGCCGGTCCAGCCGCAGCAGGCGGCGGCCGCGCACCTTGCCGTCGGCCTCGACCTCCAGCCGCTCCTCGCGGGTCAGGCGATCGGCGAAGGCCTCGCGCAGGGCCGCCTCGTCCAGCGGCGCGGCCAGCAGAATGCGGTCGCGGGCCGCCCCGCCGCCCATCTCGCCGACGGCGATCCATCTTTCGCGGGCCAGCACATCGGTCGGCTCGACATGGGCGCCCCGGCCGGTGGCCAGCTGGAACTCGCCCGACGTGCCGCGCGCCTTGGCCACCCGCTCGGGGAAGGCTTCGGCCAGCAACAGGGCCTCGTCGAGCGGCGGCTGTTTCGGCGGCGAGCCGGCGGCGCGGGCCCAACGCTCGGCCAGCTGGCGGGCGTCCCTGGCGCGCTGGCCGCGATCGCGATCAAAGGCCTCCAGCCGATGACCCAGGTGCACGTCGCGTCCGCCCAGACCCCGCTCGGTCAGCAGCGCGGCGATCTTCGCCGCCAGCACCGCCTGCCCGCCCGCCGCGCCGCGCACCACCATGTGCGCCAGCCGGGGCGGCAGGGGCATGCCGGCCAGCAGCCGGCCGTGGGCCGTCAGCCCACCCTGCCCGTCCAGCGCCTGCAGCCGTTCCAGCAATGCCCGCGCCTCGCCGAAGGCAGCGGCCGGCGGCGGGTCGAGGAAGGCCAGGTCCGAGGCGTCCCGCGCGCCCCAACGGGCCAGATCGAGGGCCAGCCCCGACAGGTCTGTCTCGAGGATCTCTGGCCGCGCGAAGGGAACCAGCGCCCGGGTCTCGGCCTCGTCCCACAGGCGGTAGCAGACGCCCGGCTCCGTGCGCCCGGCCCGGCCCCGGCGCTGGTCGGCGGCGGCGCGGGAGACGCGGATGGTCTCCAGCCGGGTCAGGCCGCTGGCGGGATCATAGCGCGGCACGCGGGCCTGGCCGGCGTCGATGACCACCCGAACCCCCTCGATGGTCAGGCTGGTCTCGGCGATCGAGGTGGCCAGCACCACCTTGCGGCGGCCCGGCGGCGAGGCGCTGATGGCCCGGTCCTGCTCCGCCGGATCGAGGGCGCCGTAGAGGGGCGCCAGATCGACGTCGGGCCGCCGCATGCGCTCAGTCAGCAGGTCGCGGGTGCGCAGGATTTCGCCCTGCCCCGGCAGGAACACCAGCAGGCTGCCGGTTTCCTCAGACAGGGCCTTCTCCACGGCGCGAGCGGTCTGTTCGTCCAGCCGTTTGGCCGGATCGCGGCCGAGGTAGCGGGTCTCCACCGGAAAGGCCCGGCCCTGGCTATCGTTCACCTGCGCGTCGCCCAGCAGCCGCGCCACCGCCGCCCCGTCGAGGGTCGCCGACATCACCAGCAGCCGCAGGTCGGGCCGCAACAACAGCTGGCTGTCGCGGGCGAGCGCCAGACCCAGGTCGGCGTCGAGGCTGCGCTCGTGGAACTCGTCGAACAGCACCGCGGCCACGCCGTCCAGCGCTGGATCGTCCTGGATCATCCGGGTGAACACGCCCTCGGTGACCACCTCGATCCGGGTGCGGGCCGAGACCTTCGACTGCAACCGCACGCGGAAGCCGACCGTTTCGCCGACCGCCTCGCCGAGGGCCCAGGCCATCCGCGCCGCCGCCGCCCGGGCCGCCAGGCGGCGGGGCTCCAGCACGATCAGCCTGCCACCCGCCGCCCAGGGCTGATCCAACAGATACAACGGGACACGCGTGGTCTTGCCGGCGCCCGGCGGGGCGACCAGCACGGCGCAGGGTCCTTCGACCAGCGCCTCGCCCAGACGGGGCAGGATTTCCTCAATCGGCAGCATCCGGGGCAGTCCTAGTGCGTCATTGCCCCGTCGTCACCGTAAGCCGTTGCGCGAGACGGCTTTGCTGCTAACGTCCGCGACCTGTAAGCCGCGCCGACGGGGGTCGTCGGCCATTGGGGGGAGCGAGACGATATGTCCGCAGATGCCGCGAAACGCGGGAACCGACTGTTTCTCAAGAAATCGATCGAACAGGTCCAGCACGAGTCGAACACCCACCAGCTGAAGCGCACCCTCGGGGCGTGGAACCTGGTCCTGCTGGGCATCGGCTGCATCATCGGCGCGGGTATCTATGTGATGACCGGCAACGCCGCGGCCAACTATGCCGGCCCGGCGGTGATGCTGTCGTTCGTCGTCGCCTTCTTCGCCTGCATCTTCGCCGGCCTCTGCTACGCCGAGCTGGCCTCGACCATGCCGGTGGCCGGCTCGGCCTATACCTACAGCTATACCTCGCTGGGCGAGGTGTTCGCCTGGATCATGGGCTGGCTGCTGGTGCTGGAGTACGGCATCGCGGCCTCCACCGTGGCGGCCGGCTGGTCCGGCAACGTGGTCAGCCTGCTGCACAATTTCGGCCTGGAAATACCGGCCATGCTGACCACCTCCTTCATCCAGGCGGTGCCGGCCGATGGCGGGCTGACCTTCATCCAGAGCGGCGGGGCCAACATCCTGGGCGCCCTGGGCATCCTGGGCGTGACCGGCCTGCTGGTGCTGGGCGTTTCGGAGTCCGCGACGGTCAACAACATCGTCGTGGCCATCAAGGTCGGCGTGCTGCTGGCCTTCATCATCATGGGCTTCGGCTTCATCAACTACGACAACTGGCAACCGTTCATCCCGGCCAACGAGGGCGGGTTCAAATACGGCCTGCCCGGCATCTTCCGGGCCGCCTCGGTGATCTTCTTCGCCTACGTCGGCTTCGAGGCCGTCTCGACCGCCGCCGCCGAGGCCAAGAACCCGCAGAAGGATATTCCGGTCGGCATCCTCGGGTCGCTGCTGGTCTGCACCATTATCTACATGGCCGTCGCGGCCGTGCTGACCGGCGTGGTGCCCTTCCGCGAGCTGGGCGTCGCCGCCCCGATCGCCCTGGCCGTCGACCGCATGGGCGTGGGCTGGTTCTCCATCCTGATCAAGGTCGGCGCCGTCGCCGGCCTGACCTCCGTGATGCTGATCCTGACCTACGGCCAGAGCCGGGTGTTCTACGCCATGGCCAAGGACGGCCTGCTGCCGCGAGTGTTCGCCACCCTGCACGACAAGTTCCGCACGCCCTGGATCGGCACCATCATCCTGGGCATCCTGATCGCCGTGGGCGCGGCCATGCTGCCGATCGAGATCCTCGGCGACCTGGTCAGCCTGGGCACGGCCACCGCGTTCGGCATCGTCTGCCTCAGCGTGATGTACCTGCGCACCCGCGAAAAGCAGCTGGAGCGCCCGTTCAGCATCCCTGGCGGCGGCGGCATGGTGCCGCAGTACGTCATGGTGCTGGTCGCCGCCCTGGTCATCGCCGGCTTCCTGGCCTTCTTCCAGTTCCTGCTGAAGTCGACCTGGGTCTTCACCGGCGTGAAGGTCATGGGCGCGATCCTCGCCGTCTGGTTCTTGCTGTCCCTGTTCCGCAAGAGCAAGGTCTGGATCGGGCCGGTGCCGGTCCTGGGCATCTTCTTCGCCCTGATCATGACCGGTCCGCTGGTCGAGGACATCTTCCTCAAGGCGGCCAAGGGCGACATGATCCCGGCGACGCTGCTGGGCAGCTATCTGTCGGTCGGCGCGGCGATCTACATCCTCTACGGCTTCTGGAACTCGCGCCTCGGCAAGGGTCTCCCGCAGATCGAGGATGACGGTCCGGGACCGGGCGCAATGCAGGCCCAGGTTCACGGCATCGGCGATCCGACCAAGCCTGACTGATTCAGACCCATCGAAGACGGAAAGGCCCGGGATCGCTCCCGGGCCTTTTTCGTTCGCGCCCCTTTATTCCGGACGCCTGAACACCGATCATAGGACGGTCCGCCGCCCGCAGGAGCCTTCGTGTCCGTTTCCCCGATCAAGGCCATCATCGCCCCGGTGACCCCGCTGCAGCAGAACTGCACGGTGGTCTGGTGCGAGAAGACGAAGAAGGCCGCCGTCATCGATCCGGGTGGCGAGATTCCGCGACTGATGGCCGCCATCGCTCAACAGGGCCTGACCGTCGAGAAGATCTGGATCACCCACGGGCATATGGACCATGCGGGCGGCACGGCCGAGCTGAAGGCGCTGACCGGCGCGC
>JACRBD010000130.1 GCA_016234625.1 Caulobacterales bacterium
CCCTGCTGCAGCGCCTGTCCAGGCTGGTCGACGAGGCGCCGGAGGTGGACGTGGTCCTGACCGCCGGCGACGGCGAGGCCCTGGCCTGGCTCTACCGCAATGGCCGGGTGACCGGCCGTCATGAACAGGCCGAGGGCGGCCAGCACCTGCGCGTGCGCCTCGACAGCCAGGCCCTCGGCCGGTTCGAGCGCATGTTCCCCCAGGCCACGGTGGCGGAAGCGGCCGAATAGGCGGTGCAGCTATCCCTTTTCCGCCGCCTTGGCCTTGTCCCAAAGCGCGTCCATCTCGGCCAGGTCGGACTGGTCGGGCGTCTTGCCGCGCCCGGCCAGGGCCGCCTCGATGAAGCCGAAGCGGCGGACGAACTTGGCGTTGGTCGCGCGCAGGGCGTCCTCGGGTTCGATGTCCAGGGCGCGGGCCAGGTTGGCGATGACGAACAGCACGTCGCCCAGCTCGCCGCGCAGCTTGTCCTTGTCGCCGGCCGCCACCTCGACCTTCAGCTCGGCGACCTCTTCGTCGAGCTTGTCGAGCACCTCCTGGACGCCGGGCCAGACGAAGCCGACCCGGGCGGCGCGCTTCGATAGCTTCACCGCGCGGGTGAGGGCAGGGAGCCCTACCGGCACGTCGTCCAGCACCCCGCCCTTGGCCTTGTCGGCCCGTTCCTGCTGCTTGATGACCTCCCAGGCCACCGTCTGCTCACCGGCGGTGCGGTAGCTTTCGCCCGCGAATACATGCGGATGGCGGCGGATCATCTTGTCGGAAATGGCCGTGGCCACATCGGCGAAGTCGAAGGCCCCCTGTTCCCCCGCCATGCGGGCGTGGAACACCACCTGGAACAGCAGGTCGCCCCGCTCCTCCTTCAGATCCTTCAGGTCGCCCCGTTCGATGGCGTCGGCGACCTCATAGGCCTCTTCGACCGTATAGGGGGCGATGGTCGCGAAGCTCTGCTCCAGATCCCAGGCGCATCCGCCCTCCGGGTCGCGCAGGCGATCCATGATCTTCAGCAGACGGAAGACTGGGTGGTCCGGGTCAGGTGACGGCGGGGTTTGCGACATTCGGTTCGGTGCCCGCCACATCCTCTGGAACGACGGGCGGGAACGCGGCGTCCTGCTCGCCCAGCCGGCGGAGAATCTCCGCGTGCTTCGCTTCCGTCAGGGGATAGCCGATCATCACCGCGGCCGCCAACAGGCCGACGATGCCGGGCACGAAGGCATAGAGCGCCATCAGCCCAGCCCTCGACAGGGGCGTGCTGTCGGCGGCGTGGGCGGCGTCGAAGCCCAGAAAGTCGAGGAACATCAGGCTGGTCACGGCCAGCGCCGAGCCGACCTTCACCGTGCCGGTGAGGATGGCGAACAACAGGCCGGTGCGGTCCTTGCCGGAGGACAGCCGCTCCTCATCGCCATAGTCGGCCATCATCGACCGCAAGAGCAGGGCGCCGGCGGAGTAGGGGATGCCCGCCGCGATCAGGAAGGGGATCGCCGTGATGAAGTTGCCGGCCGGAAGCATCACCACCCCGAACTGGACGGCGGCGTAGGTGACGCAGGCGGCGATCAGCGCCTTGGACTTGCCGACCTTCTTGGCCAGGCGGGTCCAGATCATCGCGCCAAAGATGGCCGCCACGAAATAGATCAGCAGCAGGCCCGCCGATTCCAGGTAGCTGAATTCTTTCACCCGGATGAAGAAGAAGAAGAACAGGGTGCCGGCAATGCCGGGGGCGAGGCCCGTCAGCAGGTCGGCGGCGAGGATCCGCGTCACGGTCGGTCGGGCCAGCAGCCGGAAATACTCCCGCAGCGAGGCCTTTTCGGTACCCGCCGCTTCCGTTGGCGGCGGCTCGGGCACGCGCCACAGCGCCAGAGCGATCATCAAGGGCAGGAGGGCGACGATGAACCAGCCCTGCCCATGCACGATCTGCTGCTCCTCGGCGCCCAGCTTGAGGACAAAGAGAAGCAGGGGGAGGGCCAGGATCATGATCATCCCGACCACGTTGCCCGACTGCCAGAAGGCGTAGATGCGCGACCGCTCGTGATAGTCGGTGGTCAGCTTGGCCGCCCAGGACGTGTGCGACAGGACGGCGATCGAGTAGCCGAAATAGACCACGATCAGCCAGAACCAGAGGTGCACCGGTCCGACGCCCGGCTTGGCCATGAACAACATGTAGATGGCCAGCATCAGGATCGGGGCGCTGATCGCCATCCAGCCCTTGAACCGCCCAAACCCCCAGCGGGTGCGGTCCAGGATGGTGCCGAAGATCGGGTCGAAGCCGATGTCGATCAGCCGCACCAGAACGAAGGCCAGGCTGACCGCCGACAGGTTCACGCCCAGCGTCTCGGAATAGTAGTGGGGAAGGGTGATCACCAGCGGCAGGCCGAAGGCCGCCAGCGGGAGGCAGGGGGCGGCGAACGCCGCGAGCGTCAGGGTGGATCGTCGGCCGCCGGCCATGTCGCCTCACTAATCGGGGTCGGCGTTATGTAATCGCCGTTCACGCGATCAGAGCCCGCGAACGGCGACGACGCAAGTTAAAGCTGGGTCAGATCAGCGTTCGGCGACGGCTTCGCCGCGCGCCAGCCGCCGGGCGAAGCGATCGAAGGTGTTTTCGGCGTCCATCCAGGTGCCGGCGCCCTGCGACCAGCGGATGTCGTTCTCGTACCAGCGGTAGCCCAGGGGAACCTGTCGCCCGTCGGCCGTAGTCAGGACGCCGCTGATCGTCGCCCCACCGATGCCAAAACTCTCGTAGGACAGGCCGGGCTTGAGGGCCATTTGCCGGAAGGTCGGCCGGTTGGGCATGGCGTCCTCAAGGACCAGGTCGATGGTCGCCCCGTCCGCCGACAGGCCGCCGGTGCGCTCAAAAGCCTTCTGCACCGACTCGCGCAGCTCGGCGGCGAGATAGTCGAGGTCCCGCTGGCCGTACTGGTCGGCCTTGGCCTGCAGTTCGGGGCCGATGGCGACGTTGACCTCGGCGGCATGGGCCGCGGCGGTGACGGCCATCGCCGCCAGGGTAGTGGTCAGAAAGGTTGCCAGACGCATCGTTCGACTCCGCGACTTAAGTGCCCTCGTTGCCTAGGATAGGCCGGGCAGGGGAGCTTGGGAAGTTGCGCCGCGATCACGTTCACGGCGGCCGGGAGGCGGTCATTGACCCGCGCCCGAGTCCCGGACATAATGCGCCTAAGGAATATTATCAGAAATAATGGATAGGCTGTCCATGCTTTCAGGCCCCCTGGAGCGGCAATTCGAGCGTCATGCCGTCCCACGCCGGCTCCACGCCATCCGGAAGATCAGCCCGCAACTGATTGTAATCCATGTCGATATGCATGTTCGTCAGGATGGCCCGGCGCGGTTTGACCCGGGCGATCCACTCGAGGGTCCGTTTCAGGTGCGCGTGGGTCGGATGCGGCGTATGGCGCAGCGCGTCGACGATCCAGGTGTCCACGCCGGCGAGCGTCTCGTACGCGGCCTCCGGCAGGTCGTTCACGTCCGGCGAATAG
>JACRBD010000132.1 GCA_016234625.1 Caulobacterales bacterium
GGCGTATCCCGGATCTCGTAGAAGGTCTTCAGCGCCTCGGACACCAGCCGCGGCTTGATGCCGGGGAAGTGGACATCGACAATGGCCTTCATGGTCTCCGCGTCGGGGAAGCGGATGTAGTGGAAGAAGCAGCGGCGCAGGAAGGCGTCCGGCAGTTCCTTCTCGTTGTTCGAGGTGATGATGATGATGGGGCGGACCTTGGCCGAGATCGTCTCGTCGGTTTCGTAAACGTAGAATTCCATCCGATCGAGCTCCTGCAGGAGGTCGTTGGGGAATTCGATGTCGGCCTTGTCGATCTCGTCGATCAGCAGGACGGGGCGAACCGGGGCTTCGAAGGCCTCCCAGAGCTTGCCCTTCTTGATGTAGTTGCGCACGTCCTTGACCCGCTCCTCGCCCAGCTGGCTGTCGCGCAGGCGGGTGACGGCGTCGTATTCATACAGGCCCTGGCTGGCCTTGGTGGTCGACTTGATGTGCCAGGTGATCAGCGGCGCGCCCATGGCCTTGGCCACTTCGTAGGCCAGCACCGTCTTGCCGGTGCCCGGCTCGCCCTTGATCAGCAGGGGCCGCTCAAGCGCCACGGCGGCGTTCACCGCGACCTTCAGGTCCTCGGTGGCGATGTAGTTGGAGGTGCCTTCAAAACGCGAGCTCATGAGATCCCCTGGCGCGTTCGCGCGCATTCGAACAAACGTTCAATTCAGGGATCAACCTAAAGCCCTGGCCGGGACATTCAAGCCGGTTTCGGCGGATCGGCCGCGACCGATCCGCCGGTGTCGTCAGTCAGCGCCGGGATTGATCGAAACCGGATCGCTGGCGGGGAAGGTTTCCTTCAGGCCCTTGTCGAGCTGCTTGTCGACATGGGGATCGGCGTCGTCATGAATCTTCTCGGACGGATCGGCCGGCTTTTCCGCGGGCTTGTCCCTGGGTTTGAAACTTCGCTCTTGAGTCATGAGCAGGCTCCCGGTCGACGGGCGGAATCGCCGCGTCTGTCCCGGAATCAACCCTCGCCTCAGGCCTTGGTTCCGCCCTGGGACCATTCAGCGAGGGCCCGCGCCATGGCCTTCATGGCCGGTTCCCACTGCCCCAGGGTGGGCGGCAGGAAGACTCGCGCCTGCGGATACCAGGGGTAGCGGTCGGTGCCCAGCATGGGCCAGGCGCCCGGCGTGGACAGCAGCCAAAGCGGCGCGCCGGAAGCGCCGGCCAGGCAGCTGGTGGCGTTGGACGGCCCGATGACCAGGTCGAGCGCGCCGCAGAGGGCGGCCACCTCGTCCAGGTCCTGTTTCAGGTCGATTCCCGGCGGTTGCCAGATCTCCACCCCAAGCTCGCGGCGGGCGGCCTCCAGCTCGGCGGCGCAGTCGCCGTACTGCAGGTTGACGAAGGTTACGCCGGGCGTCGCCAGCACCGGCTTCCATTGCTCAAAGGGCGAGACGAAGCGGTGCCGCGCGCCGGTGGCCAGCAGACTCTTCCACAGCAGGCCCACGGTCGGCCCGGCCGGCAGCTGCGCGCGCCAGTAGGCGACGCGCGCCGGATCGGGGGCCAGGAAGCCGGCCCCGGCCGGATAGGCGTCGACCGTCCGGCGGAACTGGCGAAGGACGGAAGCCATGGGGGCCCACAGGTCCAGCCGCGCATGGTCACCGACGAACGGCGCCCCGCGCACGGTGTGGCCATCGACGCTCCAGGTGCTGTGCGCGCCGACCTCGGCGGTCGGGAAGGAGCGCTGGAACAGCGGGATCAGTCGCGGCTCGACGGCGATAAGCAACCTGCCGTCCGGGCCGAGGGCCCGGATCAGGTCGGGAATGACATTGGCGAACATCACCTCGTCGCCCAGGCCCTGTTCGCCCATCAGCAGCAGGGTTTTGCCGGCCAGATCGCTGCCCGGCGTCCATTGCGGCGCCTCGATCATGAAGTGGGTAGTGTCGGCGAACTTGGGATGAAGCCGGGCCTCGTAGTCGTCCCAGCCTTCGCCGACCTCGCCACGGGCGATGCGGATGGTCGAACGGGCCAGCAGCATCATCAGCCGCTCGTCCTCGGCCAGGTTGGCGGTCATGGCCGCCTGCACGTCGTCCAAGGCCCCGTCAGGGTCGCCCAGCACCAGCCGGGCGTTGCCGCGGTTGTAGCGCGCCTTGGCGAAGACGGGATCGTGACGCAGGGCCTCGTCGAAGAAGGTCATCGACCCGGCCGGATCGCCTTCCTCGCCGACCACCGTGCCCAGCGTGTTCCACAGCAACGGATGCTCCGGATGGGCGGCGATTGCCGGTCTGAGAACCTCGATGGCGTCCGCGAACCGGCCCTGGTCGCGCAGGGCGCAGGCCAGGTTGTTGGCCCCCTCGTGCGACTGGGGATGGCGGGAAAGGTAGTGTGAGAACAGCTTCTCGGCCGTTTCCTTCATGCCCATGCGATAGGCGAGGCGGCCCATGTCGTTGGCGATCTCGGCCTGGTCGGGCAGCAGGGAAAGGGCCGATTCGTAGCAGCGCACCGAGGAGGCGAAGTCACCGGCCCGCTCCCGGGCGATGGCCAGCAGGTACCAGCCAAACCCGTTCTTTTCGTCAAGCTCCAGGGCCTTGATGGCCAGCTCGCCGCCGGTGGTGAAATTGTCGCCCTGCAGGGCCGCGACGGCGTCCTGCAGCAGGGGCTGGATGGCCAGGGCCTTGAGATCGTCAATGGCGGCGTTGAGGCGGGCGAGAGCGTCCTTCGACCCGGCCTGGCCGGCGGTCTCGCCCGCCATCCGCGGCCGGGTCGCCACGGCGGTTTCCGGAAAGCCCAGGGCGGCGGCCGAGGTCGCGGACTTCGCGGCGGGATGCGGCGGCATGGGATCAGGTCTCCGGGACGGGCAGGCAGGCTCCCAGATCGCCCGTTTATGCTTAATTCCGGCTTAAGGCGCGGGTCGCGACCGAACACCGCACAACGCCCCGTTAACCATGCGCCTTTAGCCTCCATTCACCAGAGCGGGCGGATTCTTCGTTGCGAGAACGACGGCCGCGCCGCGTCAGATCGGAGTTTGCCCGCCGTGCCGTTGAAGCTGTCGCTGAAGCCGGGAGAACGGTTCGTCCTCAATGGCGCCGTCGTGCAGAACGGCGACCGCCGCGGCGTCTTGATCCTGCAGAACAAGGCCTCTGTGCTGCGCGAGAAGGACATCATGCAGGAGGAGGAGGCGACCACCCCGGCGCGCCACATCTACTTCCCGGTGATGATGATGTATCTCGATGAGGCCAACGCACTTCGCTACTACGACGAGTTCGTGCGGCGGCTGTCGGAATTCATGGGGGTGATCCGCAACCCCGACGTCCTGGCCGACTGTGTGGGGATCTCCAAGCACGCCATGGCGCGCGAGTACTACAAGGCGCTCATGCTGTGCCGTAAGCTTATCGAATACGAGGACGAGAGGTTGGGCGCCGTCTGATGTCGTTCCAAGCATACCAGCAGGCTGCGGCGCGGTCCGAAAACCCGCGCGACGCCGAGTATCGGCTGTTTGGCCAGGTGACCCGCGCGCTACTTAAGGCCTCGGAAACCCCGCCCGAGGATCTGCAGGGGCGCATAGATGCGCTGGACTGGAACCGGCGTCTCTGGTCGGCCCTGGCCACCGACTGTTCTGATCCAGGCAATGTATTGCCCGAGGCGCTGCGCGCCCAGATCATCTCGCTCAGCCTCTGGGTCAGCCGGCACACCAGCGCGGTGATGCGGCGCGAGGAGGAGATCGATCCGCTGATCGATATCAACCGCATCATGATGCAGGGTCTGTCGGGGCAGTCCGAAGCCGCCTGACGGGTCGCGGCGGCCGGCTGGCAAGTTCCGTCCGGCAAAAGATTCCGCGCGGTCATTCGCGCCGACGCCTCGCGCCGAGGGCGCGCCATTGAGGCAATAAAAAGCCATAGAAAACAACGCGCCCGCCCGTGGCGGACCGGTGTTCATCTGGCCCGCGCCTTGCGATGCGCCACGCGGGCAAGAACGCCCGCCGGCCAAAAGGCCGCGAACCCCGACCAGAATGGAAGGACCCGCCGATGGCTATGAATTCGGTGAATACCAACGTGGGCGCGATGATCGCGCTCCAGAACCTTAACGCGACCAACATGGAACTGTCGCAGGCCCAGTCTCGCATCAACACCGGCAAGAGGGTCGCCTCCGCGAAGGACAACGGCGCCATCTGGGCGATCGCCCAGGCGCAACGTGGCACTTCGCAGGCCCTGAACGCCGTGCGGGATTCGCTCGATCGCGGTTCGTCCACCATCGATGTGGCGATCGCGGCCGGCGAGTCGGTCTCCGACCTGCTGTTGCAGATGAAGGAAAAGGCCCTGGCGGCGTCGGATACGACCCTCGACTCCACCAGCCGGTCCGCACTGAACGAGGACTTCAAGGCCCTGCGTGATCAAATCACCAAGGCCGTGACGAACGCCGACTTCAATGGGAGCAATCTCATCAAGACCGGCGCTACCGCAATCGCGGCCCTCGCCAATGCGGATGGAACGTCGAAGATCACCGTCGCCGCCGAAATCATGGCGCTCGGCGGATCGATCGTCACGGTGGCCGCTGCTGGTTCGATCGGAACGTCGACCCTTGCGGCGACGATGATCACGACCGTCAGCACTTCCATCACCAACACGGGCGCCGCGCTCGCCCGCCTGGGCACAAAGTCCAAGGCGTACGAGATGCACCGCACCTTCGTCGGCAAGCTGCAGGACAGCCTCGACGCCGGTGTGGGCAATCTGGTCGACGCTGACCTCGCGAAGGAAAGCGCCAAGCTCCAGGCTCTGCAGACCAAGCAGCAGCTCGGAGTCCAGGCTCTCTCGATCGCGAACACGTCGTCCCAGACGCTTCTGTCGCTGTTCCGATAGGTCGCGAAGCCGGGCGAGGTCACCCCCTCGCCCGGCAGCCTTTTGCCGGGTCACCCGGCAGAAGTTGCTCACCATGCCCGAAGGTCGGCAGAAAATGCCGGGTCAGAACGTCCCTAACAGACCTATAACCCAATAAAATCAGTAGATTAGAGCGAGGTCGCCGAACGGCCAAACTGGCCCGGCGATTGCTTCCTACTCCATCGGGCAAAATGCCCCCGGCCGTCAAAACGACGCCGGACACCTTGAAAAGGGAACTTTCGTCATGGCGCTGAACAGCGTTAACACGAACACGGGCGCCATGGTCGCCCTGCAGAACCTCAATGCCACCAACAACGAGCTGGATGTCGTCCAGGCCCGTATCAACACGGGCAAAAGGGTCGCCACCGCCAAGGACAACGGCGCCATCTGGGCCATCGCCCAGACTCAGCGCGGTACCTCCAATGCCCTGAACGCCGTCAAGGACTCGCTCCAGCGCGGCCAATCGACCATCGACGTCGCGATCGCCGGCGGCGAGACCGTTTCCGATCTGCTCGTGCAGATGAAGGAAAAGGCCCTGGCCGCGTCGGACACCACGCTGGACACGGCCAGCCGCACCGCCCTGAGTGAAGACTTCAAGGCGTTGCGCGACCAGATCGCCAAGGCCGTGACCAACGCCGACTTCAACGGCTCCAACATGATCAAGGCGTCCGGCGCCACCGTGACGGCTCTGGCCAACGCGGACGGCACGTCGAAGATCACTGTTGCGGCCCAGTCGCTCGCCCTGGGCGGCGCCAACGTCACCGTGGCCGCCACGGCGTCGCTGAGCACGGCCACCATCGCGGCGGCCATGGTCACGACGGTCAGCACCTCGATCACCAACGTCGGCGCGGCTCTGGCCAAGCTCGGCACCGGCTCGAAGGCGCTGCAAGGCCACCTGACCTTCGTCGGCAAGCTGCAAGACAGCCTCGACGCCGGCGTGGGTAACCTGGTCGATGCCGACCTGGCGAAGGAAAGCGCCCGCCTGCAGGCTCTGCAGACCAAGCAACAGCTTGGCGTGCAAGCCCTGGCGATCGCCAACACCTCGTCGTCGGTCCTGCTGGGACTGTTCCGCTAGGCAAGCTTGGGGGCGGGCGTCTGACGCCCGTCCCCGGTTGCGGCGTCGAGGGCCGAAGGGGCCTCGCCGTTCGCCAACAGGAGAGCCGCCGACCTCAAAACGGTCGGCGCCAGGAGAAATGAAAACCACTCTCGCACCCGTGTCGCCGATCCACGATCCCGGAGTCTCCGTGACCCGGCCCGTGATCGCGCCCAGCATTGTCGCTCCACCGCCCGAAAGTGCTCACCACAACGCCGATCTCCGCCTGGTCATCGAAGAAGACCAGGTCTCGGGAACCTTCGTCTACAAGACCCTCGATCGCCGCACCGGCGAGGTGGTCAAGCAACTGCCCCGTGAAGAGGTGGTTCGCCTGAAGGAAACGCCCGACTACGAGCCCGGCGACGTCATAGACGCGCTTTCCTAGCGGCAATCCGCCGCGGCTTCGGCCGCCGCAAACGAGCCTTTTCACCGACGTCGCACCGCGACGGCGGCCTTCATGGTTTACCGCTGTTAACCATAAGCCAAGGTTCTCGCGCCTAGGGTTTCCTGCAGGGGGCGCATGTGAGTCGCTCTCTGTCGAAGCGCCGCGCGAGGAGAAACCCATGGCGATCAGCGTCCACACCAATCAGTCCGCGCTGGTCGCGCTCCAGAATCTCAACAAGACCAACGATGAACTGGCCGGCGCCCAGAACCGCATCAGCACTGGACTGAAGGTCCAGGGGCCCAAGGACAACGCCTCCGTCTGGGGCATCGCCCAGGCGCAGCGCGCCGATGTCGGCGCCCTGGGCGCGGTGAAGATGAGCCTGGACCGGGCCCAGTCGATCTCCGACGTCGCCATCGCCGCTGGCGAGACCATCTCCGACCTGCTGATCTCCATGAAGGAGAAGGTCACCGCGGCGATGGACCCCTCGCTGGACACCGTTTCGCGCACGGCGCTGAATTCCGACTATCGGGCGCTGCTGCGCCAGATCACCCAGATCGTCGGCGACGCCGAGTTCGACGGCGCAAACGTTCTGGACGGTTCTCTGGGCGCAGGCATCCGCTTCCTGGCCAACGCCGACGCCAACTCGTTCATCACCCTGACGGCCAAGAACCTGTCGCTGGGCGGCGCCTTCATCACCATGGCCTCGGCCAGCTCGATCAGCACGGTGACCCTGGCGACGACTATCCAGGGCCAGCTGACCACCTCGATCTCCAACGTCAACCAGGCGCTGGGCGACCTGGGCGCCCAGGCGCGTCAGATCGAGTCGCACAACAAGTTCGTCTCCAAGCTGACCGACACGCTCAATTCGGGCATCGGCAACCTGGTCGACGCCGACCTGGCCAAGGAAAGCGCGCGGCTGCAGGCGTTGCAGGTGCAGCAGCAGCTCGGCGCCCAGGCCCTGTCGATCGCCAATTCCGCGCCGCAGATCGTCCTGTCGCTGTTCCGCGGCAGTTGATCGAAGCGTCGCGGCGATCGGGTTACAATGACCCGATGGCCGGCTGCGGAGTGTGTGCATGATCGAGCTTCGCGATCTCCTTCCCGAGGACGAAGAGCGCCTGTTCCAGTGGCGCGGCGAGCCGGAGGTGGCGCGCTGGATGTCCGATGCCGACGTGTCGGGCCGCGAGGCGCATCGCGCCTGGTTCGACCAGCTGCGGAGCGATCCCGACTCCAGGGGCTGGATGATCCACAGCGGCGGCGGTCCCGCCGGTCTGCTTACCCTGACGGGCCTGGCCGGGCATCACCGTCGGGCCGCCTGGAACTGGTTCATTGGCGATCGTGAAGCCCGGGGCAGGGGCGTTGGCCGGGCGGCGCAGGTGTTGGGTCTCGATCAGGCTTTCGGTGCGCTAGGCCTGCACAAGGTGTTCGCCGAGGTCATGGCCGACAACGATGCGGCCATGAAGGTCCAGATTGGCGCCGGATTCCGTCGCGAGGGTTATCTGCGCGGCCATGTGCTCAAGGACGGGGGGCCGCGCGACGTGGTCATGCTGGGCATCCTGGCCGAGGAGTGGGCCGCCCTGGCTCCGGAGGCGCGCCGCAATTTGGCTGACGCGGGCCTGATCGCCGCCTGAACAGCGGATTCACCAGGTCCCTTAACGCCCTGTCAGCCCTTGTCGGGCAAGGTCCTGCTGCGGAAATCCGCCAGGACAGCGATGGTCATCAGTTTCGATACCAGTAGCTTGCTCAGCTACTATCAGGCCCGCCAGGGCCAGACCGCTTCGACGGCGGTGGGCTCGACGACGTCCGGCGATACGACCAAGACCCAGTATGCGCCGACGCCGCCCTGGTCGACGACTTCGGCCGCCGCGCGGTCGAGCGCCCTGGTAAAGGCCGCCATGGCCGGCCACCGCTTCGTCGACGAGGGCGCGGCCCAGCTCGACCTCAAGGGCGCCAGTTCCGACTACAAGAAGCTGTTCGCCCTCTATCAGGGGCTAAACACCCTCCACGGCCTGGCCGAGCGAATGCAGGCCACCGGCGTCTCGGCGACCGAGAAGACCCGCCTGCAGGCCATCTTCAGCCGCGGCATGGGCGAGATTTCCAGCTACACCGACACCGCCAAGCTGGAGCAGATGCGGCTGACGCGCGGCGAAACCATGATCACCAACAAGACGGCGGTCGGGGTGCCGCGGTCGAAGTACAGCTACGCCACCGGCAAAATCTACACCGGCCAACAGGCTGACGCCGTGCCAGCCTTCCAGGGCGCGGTGGCCTTCACCATCTCGGTCAAGCGCGGGACCGTCACCCATACGATCAACATCGACCTGGCCGACATGGGCGGCGCGACCCGGACGATGGGCGCGGTGACCTCGTTCATAAACTCCAAGCTCGAGGCCGAAGGCCTGCAGACCCGGTTCAGCGTTGAACGCACCGCTAGCCCGCCGCGCACGGTGACCACCGGCGGCACCACCGTGACCCTGCCGTCCACCACATCCGACTTCGCCTTCAAGATCACCGGCGACTCCACCGAGACCGCCACCTTCAGCGCCCCGACGACCAAGCCGGCGGTCTACGTCACGACCTATGCCGGCAATCCGGACCCGGACAAGAACGTCAAGACCGAGGACGGGGTATTCGAGACCAGCCTGGTCAAGCTGGACGGCGACACGGTCGGCGCCGAGGGCTCGCGGATCTTCTCCGGAACCCTGGAAGGCACGATCAGCACCGTCCGCACCTCGAAGGTCGGGCCCGACGGCTCGCTCTACGTCCTGGCGGACGTGGCCACGTCCATCGACGGCCAGACGGTCAAGGGCGCCAAGGACGTTGCGCTGCTGAAATACGACAGCACCGGCCAGCTGATGTACGCCCGCACGCTCGGCGCCGCCGAGAACGCCGAAGGGCTGGCCATGACGGTGAGCAGCGACGGCCGGGTGGCGATCGCCGGCAAGGTCACCGGCGCCCTGGCCGGGGTAACCAACGGCCCGATCAATTCCGGCGCCGACAGCACCCTGACCGACAGCTTCGTCACGGTGTTCGACGCCAAGGGCGACGAGGAATGGACGGCCCGCCGCGGCGCGTTGAAGGACGACGAAGCCACTGCCGTGGCCTTCGGCGCGGGCGGCATCGTCTATGTCGCGGGTCGGGCCAAGTCCGTTCTGCCCACCTCCGGCGCGACGGCGATGGGCGACTACGACAGCTACCTGACCGCCTTCGCCCCGGACGCCAAGGGCGTGCCGAAAGCCCTGTTCACCACCCAGTTCGGCACGGCTGGCGCGGATACGGTCAGCGGCATCGTGGTCGATGGCGCCAAGGTGACCCTGGCCGGGGTCGAGAACGGCCACGGCGTCCTGCGCAGCTTCGACGTCACGCCGACCACGACCGAGACGGTGCGAACGGACGACAACGGCCACACCAACATCACCGTGACCAACACCACCAACGGCGTGCCGACCGTCACATCGACGGACTACGGCGCCCATGATGGCGGAACCGACCCTGTCGTCACCACGACCACCAACCACACCTCCGCCGCCAGCTTCACGGCCGGGGCGACCCGAGATCTCGGCGACCTGGAAGGCGGTTCGATCCTGGGCATCGGCCTGGACGGCGGCGACCTGTGGATCGGCGGCTCGACCCGCAATGGCGCCCTGACTCTCGCGGGCAGCCCGACCCACGCCTACAGCGACGGTCTCGACGCCTTCGCCACCAGGATTTCCACCGACCTCTCAAGCACTTCGCGGGACGCGCTGACCTATTTCGGCGGCACGGGAAATGACACGGTCAACGCCGTGGCGGTATCTGGCGGCAAGGTCTGGGTCGCCGGCCAGGCCAGCGCCGATATGCCGGGCTCGGCGGCGATCGCCACCAAGGACGGCTTCCTGGCCCAGCTCGACGTGCTGGGTGGAACCTCGGTGGTCCACCGGCTGACGGGCAAGGATGGCATCGCCACGGCCACGTCGATCGCGGTTGACTCATCGGGCGCCAGCGCCCTGGACAAGCTTGGCCTGCCCAAGGGCGCGTTGCTCTACGCCGACTCGACCAAGGTCGCCTCGGCCACCTCTGCCAGGGCAGGCGACAGCTTCCAGATCCGCACCGCCGAGGGCGGCCGGCTGGCCACCGTGACCCTCGAGGCCGGCGACACCCTCGAGACCCTGGCGACCAAGGTCCGCCGCGCGGCGGGGTCGAAGGCAAAGGTCGAGATCGTCAGCGATGGCGACTTCCGTCGGCTGAAGATCACGCCCGCGACCAAGACCTCGACCGTCGAGGTCCTGCCGGGGAAAGGCGGGCTCGACTTCATCGGCTCGATCGGCCTGACCCCCGGGGTGATCCGCAACACCATCATCGACAAGAACGGCAAGAGCGTCTCGGCCGACGGCGGCGGGCCGGTGTTCGGCCTGGGCCTGCCCGCCGAACTGGACGTCAGCGACGACAAGGCGATCAAGAACGCCCTGGCGGTGCTGGGAAAATCCCTTGGCAAGGTGCGCGACGCCTATCGCCAGCTGGAGGCCGCGGCCAGGCCGGAGACGGTGACCAGCAAGACCGCCAACGGCCCGGTACCCGCCTACCTGACCAACCAGATCTCCAACTACCAGGCCGCGCTCGACCGTCTCGGCGGTGGGTAGACGGCCGCGCCCGGCGATCCGTCTACGGCATTGTCGGAGACATGCCCACGAACCGGGCCGCGATCGCACCCTTGAGATAGGCGACGATCGGGTGGTCCGGCCCGCAGTAGCGCCTGGCGCTGGCGATGATCAGCGGGGTGTCGTTCCATTTGTTGGCCGCTGTCGGATCGGCGCCGGCCTCGACCAGCAACCGAGCGACCCGAACCGCCCGGTCATGGTCGTGATCCGGGTTTCGCTCGCAGGCCATCATCATGTTGTGCAGCGCCGCGTTCCCCTCGGCGTCCAGCTTCCAGTTCGGATTCCAGCCGCGCTTCAGGTAGGCGCGCACCCGATCCTCGTCGAGCATCAGCAGGGCATCCTGGAAATCCCGCGCGTGGACAGGAGGGTGGGCGCCGGAATCCTCGAACACGCCGATGCCCGCCAGTCGATCCGCCGGAGGGGCGGCGCCAGGCAAACCGGGCCTCAGTGCGATCACGCCCGCAAGACCGATGCCCGCGACCACGATCGTCAGGCCGACCGCCAGCATGGCGGCGCGGCGCGAGGGCAAAGCCAGTAAAGGCCGGTGCGGGGCAGGAACCTCGATCGTCTCCGCGGGTTCTGGCGCGGGCGTGAGGCCGCTGAAGGCTGTCAGCAGGCGATAGCCGACCTTCGGCACGGTCTCCAGGGCGAAGGGCGGGGGTGTGTTGCAGCGCTCCAGCGCCCGGACCTTGGCGATCGCCCGGGCGACGGCGTCGTCGCTGACGATCCGGCCCTGCCAGCATTCATCGACCAACGCGTCCCGCGTCACGGTCGCTCCCTCGGCGCGCGCGAGGGTCACCAGCACGGCCATGGTCAGGGCCTCGACGCGGAGTTCCTCGTCCAGGGTGATGACCCGGCCGGTCGAGGGGGACACGGTCATGTAGCCGAGCTGGAAGTCGGGTTCGCTGGCCAGTTTGCGACTGACGGACGGCTGACCCATGCGTTTTCAGCGGAAAGTCAGGAAAAAGTCGGCGCCGCGACGGCGAAAAGTCCAGCAAAGCACTCGGCGGCCCCCCCAACTGACCACGCGCGTTGATGACCACGACAAGGCAGAGCATGCTTTGGCCGCCGCCGCGCGCGCAAGGTGAATTCATCCTGAAGAGGACGTGAAAACCATGAAGTTCAGCACGATCCAGATTGCCGCGGCTGCATTGATCGTCGGCACAACCCTGTTGGTTGGCGCCGCGGCGGCTCAGGGCAGGGACCAACACCGCGTTGGCATGGGCGGCATCCGTTGCATCCCTGAACCCACTATCAGCCGCAACCCGATGTCGAACTACTACGAGGCCACCTGGTACAACAACTGCAGTCAGGACATCCGCATACACTACACCTGGACCCGAACCGACGGCGGCGGCCAGGTGAATGACTACCGGACGGTGCCGGCCTGGGCCGACGTAACGGTCGTACTGGTCACTCAGCCCCGTCTCGACGATTGGTACGAGGTCTTCTAGGGGCCGCAGCCCCGCCAAAACACCCTCGGGCCCGTGCTGGTCAAGCTGACCGCACCCGGCCCGGGAGGCGTTCGAATTGCCCATGATCAATGACCCCTCATGGGAGTTAAAGCAATGAAATCGCTTAAAGTTTTCGCCACCACCCTGCTGGCCGCCGCCGGCGTGTCCGTCGCGCCGGTGACCCCGGAGGGCGGCGTGCCGCAAGCCCGGGCCCAGACCATGATGTGCGTCAGCCACCGTCAGCAGAACAACTCCATCTACATCCACAACGGCTGCGGCGTGACCATCTACTGGATGGCCTGCGTGACGCCGCTCGGCACGACCAGGGTCAGCGGCTATAGCGGCGGCCTGACCGAGGGCGACTACGATTTCACGCCCGGTCCGTTCGCCTTCAGCTACACCCTGCTCAGCTCCCCCACCGCGATGCCATCATGCTTCGGGTGAGGTGCGGTTTGATGAAAGCGACACCAGGAACGCTGGCGAGAGTCGCGGCCGCCATCGCCTTCGCCACCGCGCTGTCAGCGCCCGGGGCCGCGAGCGCGCAGACCTGCAGTATCACAGGCGGCAGCTACAACGACATGCTGGGCAGCGTCGGCAGCGTGAAGGTCTTTGGCGATCTGAAGGTGCGTATCGTCAACTATTGGTATGCCTCCGATCGATACTGGATCCAGATCGACGTCAAGGCGGGTGGTCAGCAGCTCAACGGAATCCAGCTGAGATCCGATGACCCCGCCCGGGTGTTTACGTTCTGCGGGCAGGAAGTTTCCATAGCCATGAACAGCGGCTCCTGGGGCACGTTGATCGTGGGCGTCTTCTGACAGCAGGGGCCGCAGCCTTCCGGCGCTGACCGTTTCTCGCCCGGCCGTGCTAGCCTTGGCCATGACCAGATCATTTTCCGGCCTTCGGGCGGTCCCTCGCGGCGTCTGGGCGCTCGGGTTCGTGTCCATGTTCACGGATATCTCCTCGGAGATGATCCACAGCCTCCTGCCGGTTTTCCTGGTGGGAACGCTGGGCGCCAGCGTCGTGCTCGTTGGCGTCATCGAAGGTGTCGCCGAGGCGACGGCCTCGATCAGCAAGGTGTTCTCGGGATGGCTCTCCGACCGGCTCGGGAAGCGCAAGATGCTCGCCATCATCGGCTACGGCCTCGGCGCGCTGACCAAGCCGGTTTTCCCGCTGGCGATCACGCCGTTCGAGGTTTTCGGCGCGCGCTTCGCGGACCGCATTGGCAAGGGCATACGCGGGGCGCCGCGCGACGCGCTGGTCGCCGACATCACCCCGCCCGAGGTTCGCGGAGCCGCCTATGGCCTGCGCCAGGGGCTGGACACCGTCGGCGCGTTCGTCGGTCCGCTGGTCGCCATGGGCCTGATGGTCCTGTTCGCCAACGACATCCGCTCGGTGTTCGCCTGGGCGGTGGTTCCAGGCGTCATCGCGGTTCTCCTGCTTGTCGTCGGCGTCGAGGAGCCCCGTCGCACGACGACCCCGGGACGGCGGCCGCCGATCATCCGCTGGTCGGATGTGCGGAGTATGGGCCGGGCCTACTGGTCGGTCGTCGCCGTCGGCGTTATGTTCACCATGGCCCGGTTCAGCGAAGCCTTCCTCGTGCTCCGGGCCCAGGATGTCGGGCTCGCCGTGGCGCTCGTGCCGGTCGTCATGGTGTTGATGAACCTGGTCTACGCGGCCGTCGCCACGCCAGCCGGGAGCCTCTCGGACCGAATCGACCGGCGCATCCCTTTGGCCGCCGGGCTCGGCGTTCTGGTGCTGGCCGATATCGCCCTGGCCGCGCTGCCCAGCATTTCCGGCGTGCTGGTCGGCGTTGCCCTGTGGGGTCTGCACATGGGCCTCACCCAGGGCGTACTGGCCGCCCTGGTGGCTGACGCGGCGCCCGACCACCTTCGCGGGACGGCGTTCGGAGTGTTCAACCTGGCGAGTGGCGGCGCGATGCTCGCCGCCAGCGCGCTGGCCGGCCTTCTCTGGGCCGGCTTTGGGCCCTCGGCCACCTTCATCGCTGGCGCCGTGTTCGCCGGGCTTGCCGCGCTTGGTCTGGCTTTCGCCCTTCGACGACGCGCCAGGGCGTGAGGTGAGGGACCGACCGCCAGTCACGCGGACTTGAAAGCGCCGCGAGCGCGAGATAGCGATTGCGGTATGGAATTTCTCAAGGATCGCAGGATAGTACTGGCCATCGGCGGCGGCGTGGCCCTGCTGCTCGGCATCCTGATCGCCGCGACGATCATGAACGGCGACAAGGGCCCCAACAAGCCGCCGCCCGCCGCCACCGGCGGCCTGGTGGTGGAGACCGGTCGCGACGACGACACCAAACTCGATCCGACCCGGCCGATCCGCTGCTTCGTCGGCGGCCTGTTCGTCGGCGAGCTGACCCTGACCGAATGCGCCAAGCGCAACGGCGTGGCCACCGACGCCCTGGATGTCGGTGTGGACGAGACCGGGGCCCTGGCCGCCACCGACGTCGCCGGCACAATCCTGGCCCCCCTGCCGCCCCCGGCCGCGCAGCAGCAGCCGGCGCCGGTCGAGCCGACCGCCAGCCAGCCGTCGCCGGTCCAGGCCACCGGCAACAGCTGCTGGAAGTACGCCGGGGCGACCTGGTCGCAGGTCGGATCGATGGACCTCAACAGCTGCGTGCAGACGCTCTACGCCGGTCAGTGCGAGCAGCGGGGAGGAGCCGCCTACGGCCGTTGGGGCGACCAGACCCTGCGCCTGGTTCGCGACCGGGTGGAGATTTCATCCGACAACCGCCGCTTCCGCACCCTGGTCGAACAGGGCGCCAACTGTTCCATTCCGTCGGTCGGCTAGAATACTTTGGGATCCGCTATGTCCAGACTTGCCGCCACCGCCATCCTGATCGCCGCCGCCGCCGGGCTCAGCGCCTGCGAGAAGGAGCTCGAAGCCCCCCTCGACACCGGCGTCTGCTACGCCAGCAGCCAGGGGCCCAACGGCGAGGTCAAGTTCAATGTGGTGGCGCGCAATGTGCCCAACATCGAGAACTGCGCCGCCCAGCTGGAAGGCGTGCGCTTGCGCTTCCTGCGCATGGGCGGACAGAATCACGAGATTTCTGGCGCCTATCAGGGCAACTTCCTGTTCCTGCGCTCGGAAGGCATCTTTCGCGCCCAGCACTGGGAAGGAAACCAGTACCTGATGCTGGTGCGCAGCGGCGACGGCCGGCTGGTGATCCCCGGCGCCGTCGGATCCGAATAGCTTCGGCGGGCGTTTCCGCACGCGATGAAATTGCTGTGCATAAGCCCTTGCCAATGAGAACAAAGTATGAACTCATGGGTTTAACTAGTGGTTAACGCCCGCTAGTTTGGGCGTCAGATTCCGGCGCGCCCTGAAGTCCGATTGTCGGACTTCGCCTTCGAAGGCAGGGGAGCGGTCGCCGGGCGTGATGAAGGAGCACTTCCATGGCGGGCAGCGTCAACAAGGTCATTCTGGTCGGCAATCTGGGCAAGGATCCGGAGATCCGCACCCTCAATTCGGGCGACCGGGTGGCCAACCTCAGCCTGGCGACCTCGGAAACCTGGCGCGACCGGGTCTCGGGCGAGCGCAAGGAGCGCACCGAGTGGCACCGGGTGGTGATCTTCAACGACAACATCGTGAAGGTCGCCGAGCAGTACCTGAAAAAGGGCTCGACGGTGTACATCGAAGGCGCCCTGCAGACCCGCAAATGGACCGACCAGCAGGGCGTCGAGAAATACTCCACTGAAGTCGTGCTGCAGAAGTTCCGCGGCGAACTGACCATGCTTGGCGGCAAGGGCGACGGCGGCGGCGCCATGCGTCACGAGGGCGGCGACTTCGGCGGCTACTCCGGCGGCGACCGCGCCCAGCCCTCGGGTCCCAAGGAGAGCTTCAGCGCCGACCTGGACGACGAGATCCCGTTCTAGGCCGACCTGATGCGCGTCCTGGTCCTCGGGGCGTCCGGTTTCATCGGATCGCACGTCGCCGCCGCCCTGATGGCGGCGGGACATCAGGTGCGCGCCGGCGCCCGGCGACCCGAGACGGCCCGGCGCCTGGCGCCTGGCCATGACTGGGTGAGGGCGGACTTCGGCGACCTGGCCGCCGCCGCCGACTGGACGCCATTGCTGGCCGGGACAGACGCCGTGGTGAACTGCGTCGGCGTCCTTCAGGATGGGGCGGGCGACAGCGTGAAGGCCGCGCATGAGACCGGTCCGCGGGCCCTGATCGTCGCCTGCCAGGAGCAGGGCGTATCCCGCCTGATCCACCTCTCGGCGGTCGGCGCCGACCTCGGCGCGGCGCCGGCCTATGCGCGCTCGAAACAGGCTACCGAGGTGATGCTGGCGAACAGCTCGCTGGACTGGGTGGTGCTGCGGCCCTCGCTGGTGCTTGCGCGCGGGGTCTACGGCGGCTCGGCCCTTCTGCGGGGACTGGCGGCGTTTCCCGCGGTCATTCCGGTCGCCGGCGGCGACCAGCGGTTCCGCCCCCTGGCCATGGATGATCTCTGCGCCGCCGTGGTGCGCCTGCTGTCGTCGGACGCGCCCTCGCGGCTGACGCTTGATCTTGCCGGGCCGGACGTCGTCACCCTCGGCGACCTGCTGGGGTGGGCCGGCTGGTCATCGGCCCTTCGCACGACCTCGCTGCGCCAGATGGATCACGACGTCGCGGGCGAGCCCTCGGACCTGACGCCGCTGGGCCTGACACCGCTGGGCTTCGCCCGCCAGCTGGCCGCAAGTCCCGCCGCCGTCCAGGACCGCTGGCATGCGCGGCTCCATTTCGTGCGGCCGCTGGCCATCCTGGTCCTCGGCCTGTTCTGGATCGTGACCGGACTGGTGACGCTGGGGCCGGGGTGGCAGGCGTCGTTGGCGCATATGGAGGTGGCGGGATTTGGCCGGGCCAGCGGCGCGCTGACCCTGGCGGGAGCGCTGGTCGATCTGGCCCTGGGACTGGCCCTTTGGGTCAGGCCGTGGTCGCAGGCGGCGGCCCTGGCCATGGTCGGCGTCTCGCTTGGCTATCTCGCGGCCGGAACCATCGGCGCCCCGCAGCTCTGGATCGATCCGCTGGGGCCCTGGCTGAAGATCCTGCCGGGCATCGTGCTGTGCCTGTTCGTCGCCGCCACGGACGATCGCCGATGACCCTCTATGTCATGCTCAAGCTGGTCCATATCCTGTCGGGCGCGGTCCTGTTCGGTACGGGTGCGGGCATCGCCTTCTTCATGCTGGCCGCTCACCGGACCGGCGACACCCGAACCGTGGCGGCGACCGCACGGATGGTGGTGCTGGCCGACTTCGTCTTCACCACCCCCGCGGTGATCGTTCAGCCGCTGAGCGGCATCGCGCTGATCCTGCTGCAGGGCTATCCGCCCACCGCGGCCTGGCTGCTCGTGGTCTACGGGCTGTACCTGCTGATTGGCGTCTGCTGGCTGCCCGTTGTGGTCATCCAGATGCGCATCCGCCGGTTGGCGGAGGCCGCGGCCGCGGCGGGGCAGGCGTTGCCGCTGGCCTATCACCGCCTGTTCCGCATCTGGTTTCTGCTGGGCTGGCCGGCCTTCGCCGGCGTAGTGGCCATCTACGGGTTGATGATCGCGAGGCCCGCATGAGTGTGATCCGCCTGATCGCCACCGACCTGGACGGCACCCTGCTGCGCGGTGACGGCGGCATCTCGTCCCGCACCCGGGCGGCCATCGCCGGCGCCCAGGCGGCGGGCCTGACGGTGGTCTTCGTCACCGCCCGGCCGCCCCGCGATGTGGCCGCGATCGCCGAGCATGTGGGCATCACGGGCGTGGCGGTCTGCTCCAACGGGGCGATCGTCCACGACCTGGCCACCGGGGAGACCCACCGGCACGTGCGGCTCTGTTCCGATCTGGCTCGCGATCTGGTCACCGAGCTGAGGCTGGCCGAACCCGGGATCAGCTTCGCCACCGAACACGGGCACAAGGTAGGTCAGGAGCCGGGCTTTCCCGACTTCTTCGCCGACACCGTCCATCATCACCCGCGCCGCGTGGACGATGCCGTTCTGCTCTGCGCCGAGGATCTGACCAAGCTCCTGATCCATCATCCGGACCATGAGGCGGAAGCGTTGCTGCACCGGATCCGCGGCCATGCGGGCGACCGCGCCGAGGTGATCTGGTCGGGCGCGCCGTTCATCGAGATCGCCACGCCGGGGGTGTCGAAGGGCGCCGGCCTGGCCGCCTTCTGCGGCGACCTGGGCGTTACGGCGGCGCAGGTCATCGCCTTTGGCGACATGCCCAATGACCTGCCCATGCTGGCCTTCGCCGGCCGCGGCGTGGCCGTGGCCAACGCCCATCCGGACGTGCTGGCCGCCGCCGACGAGATCACTGCCGCCAACGATGACGACGGCGTGGCTATCGTAATTGAGAGTCTGCTTTAGCCCCCCAAGAATATCCGCTCGGCCTCGCTTTCGAGAGGATGAGCGGAAGTGTGCGGGTATTTCCGATCCCCCACAGTCCGTAACCCTGATTGACCGCCCCCGGGGTTCCATTGGCGGCGCATCCCGTGCGAGGAGATCCCCCGTGACCTCCCCGTCGTCAAAATCGCCATTCGTCCTGGCCGAATGGGCCGCCATCGCCGCGATCATCATCGTCTGGGGGGTCAACAACGCCGCCGCCAAGCTGGCCACCGACGTGCTGCCGCCGTTCTTCGTCGGCGGGGTGCGGTTCGCCATCGCCCTTCTGGTGCTGATCCCGTTCCTCAAGCCGCCGTTCCCGCCGTTGCGGCAGGTGGGGCCGATCCTGCTGCTGCTGGGGCCGCTGCATTTCGGGCTGATCTACTACGGCTTCTCGATCGTGAAGAACCTCAGCCCGCTGGTGGTGTCGCTGCAGCTGTGGATCCCGATGACCGCCTTCTTCGCCTGGCGGCTGCTGGGCGAGACCATGAGCCGCTCAGGCCTGGCCGGGATGATCGTGGCCTTCGCCGGGGTGGCCTGGATGAGCCTGGACCCGCGCGCCGCCGGCGACCTGCCGGGCATCCTGATCGGGGTGCTGGCCAGCGCCATGTGGGCGTTGGGAACAGTCTGGGTGCGCCGCTCGCCGGCGGTGACGCCGCTGAAGATGCAGGCCCTGACCTCGCTGATCGGAGCCCCCGCCCTGCTGGCTGCCTCGTTCCTGTTCGAGGACGATGTGCTGCACAAGGCGGCTTCGGCCGGCTGGATGATCTGGGGCACGGTGGTCTGGGCCGCCCTGGCCTCGACGATCGGCGCCTCGGCCCTGCTGTTCTGGCTGGTGCAGCGGCGCGAGCCCGGGCGGGTGACGCCCTGGTTCCTGCTGACGCCGCTGGTGTCCTGCGGCATCGGTATCGGTCTGATGGGCGACCAGTTGACGCCCCAGCTGGCCCTTGGCGGCGCCGCGACCCTCGTCGGCGTGGCCCTGGTGGCCCTGTCCGAGCAGCGCGCGGCCGCGGCTGCGGCCTCCGCGGCGTCGGCTCAACTCTGAACCGACTCGCCGTGGCTACAGGCCCAGGCGCGGACCCAGCCAGACCACGGCGGCATACAGGGTAATGGTCAGCAGGCAGCCCGCCGCCAGCGCCGGCCAGAAGCCGACCCCGCGCCTCAACAGCGCCGGGATCAGCAGGAACATCGGCAGGGACGGCAGAACGAACCAGAACGTTCCCGTGGCGTGCGCCGCCATCCGCTGGGGATCGGCGGTGTCGCGCCATAGCCAGATCATCCCGAGCACCGACACCAGCGGCAGCGACGCGATCAGCCCGCCGAGCCCCGGATAGCGCTTGGCGACCTCCGACACGGCGGCGACCAGCAGGCCGGACACCGCGGCCTTGACGATCAGGTAGAGCATCGCGCTCAGGGCGCCTTGATCACGGCGCAGGCGACCCGCGCGCCGGCCCCGCCGATCGGCTGGCTGAGATGGTCATCCGGCGCGGCGTGAATCACCAGGGCCGAGCCGTCGGCGTCCAGCAGGGGGCCGCGGTCGGCGGCGGTCAGGGAGACGAAGGGGCTGAACACCTCCGCCATCGCCACGCCGTCGGCGCCGGCGAACAGATTGGGCAGATCGCCGGTCTCCGTGGCGGCCGGATTGAGCAGGCCGTGCACGGCCGCCGCGTCGTGGCGGGTGTGACTGCCGGCCGACTTGAAGTCGGCGCTCGAACAGTCGGCCTTCTCGTGGAAATGCAGGCCGTGCCAGCCCGGCGTCAGCCCCCTGGCCTCGATGCGCATGACCAGGCCGCCTGGAGCCTCGGTGAGGGTCGCGGCGCCCATGTCGGCGCCCGTCGGCCCCTTCAGCGGGATGGTCAGGGGGCCCGGACAGGCCAGGGCGGGCAGGGCGATGGCGGCGATCGCGAGGGGCAGGATCAGACGACGCATGGCGAGGCTCCGGGACCTGTCCGGCGAGGCCGGACAATTCATCGATTTATGCCTGAAAACACCTGAAAATACCGTCCTAAAGATGGCGTCGGCCGACCCTGAATGTTAACAGGAACACGGACGCTTCCTGTCCGATTCTGACAGCAAATTCCCGCACTTGACCGACGAAACCCAAACCCCTCCGGAAGACGCCCGGCGTGGGGCCGTAAGCCCCATCGCCATCGAGGACGAGCTCAAGCGCAGCTACCTCGACTACGCCATGAGCGTGATCGTCAGCCGCGCCCTGCCGGACGTCCGCGACGGGCTCAAGCCCGTGCATCGCCGCATCCTGTTCGCGATGAACGAGAACGGCTTCAACTCCACGGCGGCCTATCGCAAGTCGGCCCGCACCGTCGGCGACGTGATCGGTAAATATCACCCGCACGGCGACGTGGCCGTCTACATGGCCCTGGTCCGCATGGCCCAGCCGTTCTCGATGGGCCTGATGCTGATCGACGGCCAGGGCAACTTCGGCTCGGTCGACGGCGATATGCCCGCGGCCATGCGCTACACCGAATCGCGCCTGACCAAGGCGGCCGAGTCGCTGCTGGCCGATATCGACAAGGACACGGTCGACTACCAGGAGAACTACGACGGCACCGAGAGCGAGCCGTCGGTCCTGCCCGCCCGTATTCCCAACCTGCTGGTCAATGGCGCGGGCGGCATCGCCGTGGGCATGGCGACCAACATCCCGCCGCACAATCTGGGCGAGGTGGTCGACGCCTGCCTGGCCATGATCGACAATCCCGACATCCTGCTCGACGAGCTGCTCGACATCGTTCCGGGGCCGGACTTCCCGACCGGCGGCGAGATCATCGGCCGCAGCGCCGCCCGCCAGGCCCTGATGACCGGTCGCGGCTCGGTGATCGTCCGCGGCGTGGCCAGCGTCGAGGAGCTGCGCAAGGACCGGGAAGGCATCGTCATCACGGAGCTGCCCTTCCAGGTCAACAAGGCCAGCCTGGTCGAGCACATCGCCGACCTGGTGCGCGAGAAGAAGCTCGAGGGCATCAGCGACATCCGCGACGAGAGCGACCGCAACGGCATGCGGGTGGTGGTCGAACTGAAGCGTGACGCCCAGGGCGACGTGATCCTCAACCAGCTCTACCGGTTCACCGCCCTGCAGAGCAGCTTCAGCTACAACATGCTGGCGCTGAACCACGGGCGGCCCGAGCAGATGGGCCTGCAGCCCATGCTGCAGGCCTTCGTCGACTTCCGCGAGGAGGTGGTGGTCCGCCGCACCCGGTTCGATCTGGGCAAGGCGCGCGACCGCGGCCATGTGCTGGTCGGTCTTGCCATCGCCGTGGCCAATATCGATGAATTCATCCGCATCATCCGCAGCTCGGTCGATCCGGCGGAGGCCCGCGAGCGCCTGTGCGGCCGCGACTGGCCGACCACCGACATGATGCCGCTGATCGAGCTGATCGCCGATCCGCGCACGGTGATCACCGGCGGCGACCAGGTGCGCCTGTCGGACGAGCAGGCCCGCGCCATCCTCGGCCTGACCCTCAGCCGCCTGACCGGCCTGGGCCGCGACGAGATCATGGGCGAGGCCACGACCCTGGCCGGGTCCATCGCCGGCCTGCTGGAACTGCTGTCCGACCGCGCCAACATCATGGCCCTGGTCCGCGAGGAGCTGGTCGAGGTCCGCGAGAAGTTCGCCATGCCCCGCCGCACCGTCTTCGGTGAAGGCGGCGCGGACATGGAGGACGAAGACCTGATCCCGCGCGAGGACATGGTCATCACCGTCACCCACGGCGGCTATGTGAAGCGCACGCCGCTGTCGACCTACCGCAGTCAGAAGCACGGCGGCAAAGGCCGCTCAGGCATGTCGACCAAGGACGAGGACGCGGTCACCCGCGTGTTCTCGGCCTCGACCCACGCCCCGGTGCTGTTCTTCAGCTCCGGCGGCAAGGTCTACAAACTGAAGGTCTGGCGCCTGCCGCTGGGCACCCCGACCTCGCGCGGCAAGGCGTTCGTCAACCTGCTGCCGATCGAGCCCGGCGAAACCATCACCTCGATCCTGCCGCTGCCCGAGGACGAGGCTCAGTGGGGCGGGCTGGACGTGATGTTCGCCACCCGCTCGGGCAACGTCCGCCGCAACAAGCTCAGCGACTTCGTGCAGATCAACCGCAACGGCAAGATCGCCATGAAGCTTGACGAGGGCGACAGCATCATCGGCGTCGGCCTGTGCAATGCGCTGAACGATGTGCTGCTGACCACCGCCCTCGGCCGAGCCATCCGCTTCCAGGCGGACGAGGTGCGGGTGTTCGCCGGCCGCGAGTCCACCGGCGTGCGCGGCATCCGCCTGCAGGAGAGCGACCAGGTCCTGTCCATGGCCATCCTGGGCGGCGTGGCGGCCACGCCGGCCGAGCGCGCGGCCTACCTCAAGTACGAACGCGCGCGCCTGCGCGCCCAATCGGACGAGGACGGTGATGATGTCGCCGTCACGCCGGATGATGAGGACGACGCCGAGGGCGAGGCCGAGCTGACCCCCGAACGGATCATCGAGCTGGGCGCGGCGGAGGAATTCATCCTCACCCTGTCCTCCGAGGGCATCGGCAAGCGCACCAGCGCATACGACTTCCGGCGCACCGGCCGGGGCGGTCAGGGCCTGCTGGCGCAGGATCTGACCCGCAAGGGCGGCCGGCTGGTCGCCAGTTTTCCTGTGGAGCAGGCTGACGAAATCTTGTTGGTGACGGACGCCGGCCAGTTGATACGGTGCCCCGTCGCGAACATCCGCATCGCGGGCCGCAACACCCAGGGCGTGATCGTCTTCCGCACCGCGGACGAGGAACATGTCGTGAGCGTGGAGCGGCTTGAGGCGACCGGCGGCGACGACGGCGACGGCACAAGCGACGACGGGGGCGATCAAACCCCCGCGGAATAGGGCGCAAGGGGGACTGAGTGGCGAGAGTCGGACTCTATCCGGGCACGTTCGATCCGATGACCAACGGTCATCTGGACATCATCGGCCGGGCCGTGAAGCTGGTGGACAAGCTGGTCATCGGCGTCGCCCTGAACGAAGGCAAGGGGCCGCTGTTCTCGCATGAGGAACGGATGGCCATCGTCCGCGACGAGACCGCCCATCTGCAGACGATCGCCGAGATCGAAGTGGTCCCGTTCAAGGGCCTGCTGATGCACTTCGCCCGCGAGGTTCACGCCGGCATCATCGTCCGCGGCCTGCGGGCCGTGGCCGACTTCGAATACGAGTTCCAGATGACCGCCATGAACCAGCAACTCGACCGCGAGATCGAGACCGTGTTCCTGATGGCCGATCCCCGCCACCAGGCGGTGGCCTCCCGGCTGGTCAAGGAGATCGCGGTGCTGGGCGGGGACATCACCAAGTTCGTCACCCCGGGCGTGGCGGAGCGCCTGATGAGCAAGGTCGGTCGGGGCTGACCATGCGGGCGCTGGCGGCGATCCTGGTGGCGACCCTGTTCCTGGCAGGACCGGCAGTGGCGGCCGAACGGCCCTTCGATCGCGCCTGCATGGACGACTACGGCCGCGACCTCTGTGATTCAGCGATGCGGGCGAAAATCCGCGCCAGTTTCGGCCTGCCGTCAGTCGAGGAGCTTGCGGCGGAAGGCTTCGAGGGCGTCCGCGTCTTTACGATCAACGGTTACTCGCACGACATGCCGCCGGTCAGCATCCTGCGGCGAGGCGCGGGGCCGCCGAAGGTCGAGGTGTCGACCGGCGGCGTGGTGCGGCGGACGATCTCGACGGACGCCTCGCCCTGGGACTGGCTGCTGGTTGAGACATTGAGCCGCCTCGTTACGGCCTCTCCCGAGCGTCAACCCAAGCCAGCGCCGTCAACGAACCCCGGCGAAATAAGTATCTGCCTGCACGCCTGGGTGACGATCACCGAAGTGATTTCGAACGGCAGGGTCGTCAGGCGCATTCGCAACGCCTGCGACGGCGATCCGATTTTCGACGGCGCGTTCCAGCTGTCGACGGTCGCCCTTGGGGCCTTCCAGGGTTGCTGGAAACTCGACCCGGCACACTACCGCAACGACTCGGAGCGGCTGATCGGCTGCGCCAAGCTCAAGGGCGACAACGGCTACGGCGCGGCGAGCCTGCTCAACGCCCTGGAGGATTCTCCGGTATTGCAGACCCGCAATGCGATCTCGCCCGATCGCTGGCTGGACGCCGATGCGACGGTCGTCTGGCCTGGTGAAGCCCTCGTCAGCGGCCGAACGCCGGTCGCGGCGGCCTGGACCACGCACGGCGGCGCCGACCCGAACGTCCGAATCGAGTCCGTCGAGGCCGCGACCTTCAAGACCGGAACCGTTGTTGGGGTGCTCTACCGCGAGATGGGCCGCGACCAGTACGAACAAGCATCGTTCCGCCAGGACTGGGTCAGGGAGGAGGGCGTGTGGCGTCTCACCCGCTGGACGGTCGAGTCCTTCAGACCCGCGTCGCCATGACCACCGACCTGCACGCTTTCGCCGCCGAATGGGTCGCCGCCTGGAACGCCCATGACCTAGACCGCATCCTGTCGCACTACGCCGCCGACGTGGTGTTCGAGAGCCCGGTGATCCGCCAGCGCCTCGGCGAGGCCTCGGGTCAGGTGAGGGGGCTGGAGGAGCTGCGCGCCTACTGGTCCGGCGCCTTTCGGGCCTATCCGGATCTGCGGTTCGAGTTGCTCGATGTCCTCGCGGGCGTGGACGGCGGGGCGATCCGCTATTTCAGTCACGCGCGAGGTTGCGAGGTGGTCGAGGTGTTTCGGTTCGCGGCAAATGGCCTGGTTGAGAGCGCAAGCGCACACTACGCTGGCTAAAAGCTGACCTCGCCGCCCGACATGGCGGCCACCGCCAGGGGAAGATACAGCAGCTTTGTCGACAATACGAGCAAGGGAGCCGCGACCTGCACCCAGGTCTGTCGCATCCGGATCGCTGCGGCGGAAACGGCCAGGGACAGCCCAGTGAAGACCAACGCCCCGACGGGGAACGGCCCATGATTCACAAAGGCGAGCCAGCAGATGTAGGCCGCCAGCACGATGGCGTAGACGACTGTCGCGCCGATATATTCAGCGCGATGCCGCTCGTGGAACGCCTTCAGGTCAAAGTCCTCGGCCGTGGCATCGCCGGGAGCCACCAGCTCGCTCTGCAGGAAGCAAAGCAGCGGCAGCGCCAGAATGGCGATGACCGTCAGAACCGAGCTGGAGGTAATGTCTCGCATTCGAAAGCCGTCTATCCAGAACAGCACGGAATTGAACAGGATGATCGTCATCCAGAGTGCATGCGGCAGCGACCAGACGACGGTGTGCCTGCGTCTCACGAGTTTGGCGACGAAGACGACCAGGGCCGCGATGGCAAGCGACAGGATGAACGCCTCCAGGGCGCCGAGGTGTTCGAAGATGGTCAAGATCGTTCCCCTCCGGATCCTGTGGTCAGTCTAGCGTCGGTCGCCCGGCGGTCCAGAGGGGCTTGTCGCCCGGGCCGGGGCGTTCTACGCGGGCTGACGGGGCCATTTGAAAGTACAGACCGCATGAAATTCGCGCCGATCGCGCTCGTCGCCCTGCTGCTGACCGCGGCCACGCCGGCCCTCGCCGCCCCCAAGGCTCCGAAGGCGCCGGACTACCCGGCTGCCGACTGGCGCGTGGTCGACCCTGAAAACGTCATGGTCATCGACACCAACCGGGGCCAGATCCTCGTCGAGCTGGCGCCCTGGGCGGCGCCGGGCCACGTGGAACGGGTGCGCGGCCTGGTGCGCAGAGGCTTCTACGACGGCTTGACCTTCTTCCGCGTGATCGACGACTTCATGGCCCAGACGGGCGACCCGAGGAACGACGGCACCGGCGGCGACGACAGCCAGCCGGACATGAAGGCCGAGTTCTTCTTCCGCCGCGGGCGCGAGACGCCGTTCACCTCCATGGGCCGGCTGGCCCCGGACCTGAAGATCCCTTCGCTCACCGAGGTCGGCTTCGTCGGCGGCCATGCGGTGCGAGGCGGGCCGAGCCTGCAGATGATGGCGGCCGCCGACGGCAAGGTGCAGGGCTGGCCGCTGTTCTGCGCCGGGACCCTGGGCATGGCCCGGGCCCAGGACCCTGACACCGCCAACAGCCAGTTCTTCCTCATGCGCCAGACCTACCCGTTGCTAGACGCCAACTACACGCTGTTCGGCCGGGTGCTCGTCGGTCTCGAGGCGGTCCGCGCGATCAAGGTCGGCGAGCCGCCCGCGCCGCCGGCGGACGCCATGACCCGGGTGCGGATGCTCGCCGACCTGCCCGCGGGCGAGCGCAAGACGATCCAGGTTCTGGACACCGCCAGCCCGTCGTTCAAGGCCATCCTCGCCGCGGCGATCGCCGCCGGGAAGGGCCCGGCCGACGCCTGCGCCATCGACGTTCCCGTCAAGATCGGCTGAGGAGCCACCCATGCGCTCGATGATCCTGCTCGCCGCCCTGCTGACCGCCGCGGCGCCGGCCGCGATGGCCAGGCCCAAGCCGCCGGCCGCCGCCGACTGGCGCACGCCGGATCCGGAAAGCATTCTGGTCATCGACACCAACAAGGGCCGGGTGATCGTCGAGCTGATCCCGGAGGTCGCGCCCGGCCATGTGGAGCGGCTGAAGGTGCTGGCCCGCAAGGGCGCCTATGACGGCCGGACCTTCTTCCGCGTCATCGACCGCTTCATGGCCCAGACGGGCGACCCCTCGGACACCGGGGAGGGCGCCTCGGACCTGCCCAACCTCAAGGCCGAGTTCACCTTCCGTCGCGACGCGACGACAGGCGTGGTGGTGGCCGCCAGTCCCTGGGGCACGGAGGAAGGCTTCCTGCGGTCCCTGCCGGTGGTCGGTCAGGCCTGGAGCTGGAGCGACATGACCCAGGACCACAAGGTCGCGACCTGGGGCAGCTACTGCCCCGGCGTGGTCGGCATGGCGCGGGACGACAATCCCGACAGCGCCAACAGCCAGTTCTTCCTCATGCGCCAGCCCTACCAGTCGCTGGACAAGCGCTACACCGCCTTCGGTCGGGTGATCAGCGGCCTGGACGCCATCCGCGCCATCAAGACCGGCGAGCCGGTGGCCGCGCCGCAGGATCGGATGGACCGCGTCCGCGTTCTGGCCGATATACCCGCCGCCGAACGACCGACGGTGCGGGTCATCGATTCCGCCGGACCCTGGTTTAAGGCGGAGATCGCGCGTGTGCGCAAAGCCAAGGGCGCCGACTTCTCGCTCTGCGACGTCAACATTCCTGTGGAAGTGAACTGAACCGATGACGACCGACGCCGAAAACACCCTGTTGCTGACCACCGACAACGGTCTGGTCACCATCAAGCTGCGCCCCGACCTGGCCCCTGGCCACGTCGAGCGGATCAAGGAACTGGCGCGGGAGGGCTTCTATGACGGCGTGATCTTCCACCGCGTGATCGCGGGCTTCATGGCCCAGGGCGGCGACCCGACCGGTTCCGGCATGGGCGGCTCGAAGAAGCCTGACCTGAAGGCCGAATTCTCGCGCGAACCGCATGTGCGCGGCGTCTGCTCGATGGCCCGCAGCAGCAATCCGAACTCGGCCAACAGTCAGTTCTTCATCTGCCTGGACGATGCGACCTTCCTCGACAACCAGTACACCGTCTGGGGCGAGGTGGTTGACGGCATGGACCACGTCGACGCCCTGCCCAAGGGCGAGCCGCCCCGCAGCCCCGGCAAGATCGTCTCGATGAAGGTCGCGGCGGACGCCTGATCCGTGACGCCCGCGCTCGAAGCGGCTTATGCGGAACCCCACCGGCGCTATCATTCGCGGGCGCATATCGAAGCCTGTCTGATCCTGTTGGCGGGCCGGGAGGGCCTTCCAGACCCGGACCGGCGGTTGCTGGAATACGCCATCTGGTGGCATGACGCGGTCTATGATCCGACCCGCTCGGACAACGAGGCGGTCAGCGCCGACATGGCCCGGCGCGATCTGACGGCGATGGGCGAACCGGCGGCCGTCGCCGACGAGGTGGCGCGGCTGATCCTGCTGACCAAAGGCCACACCGTGCCTCCGGGCGATCGGCTCGGCGCGCTGCTGGTGTCTATCGACCTGGCTGTGCTGGGCGGGGAACTGGCGGACTACGCCGCCTATGCCGCCGGCGTGCGGGCGGAATACGGCTTCGTGGCGGAGCCGGCCTTCCGCGCTGGCAGGGCGCGGGTGATGCAGCACTTTTTGGACGCCGAAGCGATCTATCCAGATCCGGCCTTCCGGGCCCGGCTGGAAACCCGGGCCCGGGCCAACATCGCCCGCGAAATCGCCGCCCTTACCGCCCCCGGCCCGGTAGCCGCCTGATCGAGCTGATATTGTCGTTGGCGCCCAAGGGCTTGAGGTTGGGGTTGTCGGCGTCGAGGACCCAGCATTTGCCGTTGAAGTCGCGGCCGGTGCAGATCTGCCAGCTGCCGCGCAACACGCGAGCCGAGGTGATCTGATCGTCGAGGCCCGAGCCATAGAGGTCGGGGATGGAGTCACTGACCTCAAGCCGCATGCCGCGATAATCCGGATTCTCGTAGACGATCAGGCCAGGAGCGCCGCCAAAGCCGCCGCCGCCCCAATTCGGGCCGTCGTCGTAACCCTCGCACTGCAGTTGGCCCCGGACGTTCGAGACCCGGCCGCGCGGGCAGGACCGGAAGTTCAGCTCGGTGTCAACAAAGGCGCCGCCCGGCGACTGGCAACGGCCATACAGGCGCCCGTTGAAGGCCGTCAGGTCACGGCAGCTGCGCTGGTAGGAGCCGTCGGGCAGGTCGTCATAGGCGCCCTGCCACGGCGGCGCGGCCATGGCTGGCGCAGCCAGGATGAACATGCCCACGGCAACGGCCGCCAGTCTGGCGAAATAGGTCATGACAGCTCCCCTCTGCTGACTCTTTGGCGACATCTAAGATGGGTCCGGGCCGCGCGTCCAGTCAGGTCGCGGGGGCGAGGGTGAGGACCACCGGATAGTGGTCCGAGCCCAGCTTCGGGCCACGCCGGACCCGCACCGTCCGCCAGGCCGGGCCGGCATAGATCTGGTCGATCGCCAGCAGGGGAAACGGCGAGGCCACGTGCAGCCGCGAGAAGTCTCCGGCCGGCCAGCTGGCGATGGCGCGGGTCCGGCGCTCCAGCCCGAACAGCCGGTCCTGCCGCCGCATGGAGAATGACCAGGGGGTGGAATTGAAGTCGCCGGAAACGATCAGTCGGTCTTTGGGGAACCGCTCCAGCACCCTGGCGAGGCGCAGGGTCATGCGCTGCTGCGGCCCAGCGGGGTAGGGCCAGGTGTAATGCACCCCGACCACCGTGTAAGGCCCGCCCGGTGCGGGATAAGTCGCCCAGGCCCCGGTCAGGCGCGCCCGCGACACGCCCGACGCCAGGCCGCCTTCGGCGATCGGCGGGCGCCTGGACAGGATCATCGTCGAACAGGGCCATGGCTCGGCGCAGGTGGTGCGATGAGGGTAGCGCCCGGCGAGGGCCTTGGTGATGCCGCCGGACCTGGAGAAGCCCTCCTCCAGGACGATGATGTCCGGGTCGGTGGCGAGGATCCACCGGGCGGTGCCTTCCGGGTCACGGTTGCGGCCCCAGACATTGAACTGGACGACCGTCAGCGACTCGCCGTCGATCTTGCCGCCCCGGGACTGCCTGGCTGTCAGTTCCGGGATCATCAGGGTCAGGGCCGACAGCGCGCCGACCAGCACCAGCAGGGGTGTTGATCGTCCCCGGCGGCCGGTGAGCGTCCACACCAGCAGCGCCAGCAACAGCCCGGCCAGCCAGATCGGCGTGAAATGGGTCAGGACGTCCAGCCTGTCGCTGAACCGCCCGCCCTGGGCCAGGAGCGCCGGGAAGGCAAAGGCGGCGGCCAGCACCAGGGCCAGGGCGCGCAGCAGGTCGGTCAGGGATTTGAGAATCGCGGTCACCAATCCCGTCTAGCATGGCGGGGGTGCAGGCCTGATGCAGCTGGCGTGAAGGTCAGTCGCCGACCCAGTAGGTGAAGGTCACCTTGCGCACGGGCTGGGCGCCGATCTTCAGGTCGCCGCTGAGCACGGTCGACTGGCTGGAGCCCTCGGCCTGCGCCCGCGCCAGGGCGGCCTGGTCGAAGGCCCCGACAAACAATACCTCGCCGAGCTTTGCATCCCTGCCCCGGAACGTCAGCTTGCCCGCGTCGAAGCTGTAGGCCTCCGGCAGCACCCTCAGGGTCACCGTGCGCCCCTCACCGCCCAGTTCGTTGGGGACCACCGGGCTGGTCAGGTCGTCGAACTGGATCAGGATCGGGCCGAAGGTCGAGCTGTGATCGCCCTTCTCCCAGGTCTGGAAGTCACTGGGGGCGCCGATGGCCATGTGGGCGAAGCGGTAGTTGCCCACCTGGAAGGGCGTCGGGCTGAGATAGTAGCCAGAGGCGTCGAGGCCGGCCTGGTGCTTGAAACCCTCGGTCACATGCAGCGTGGGCTCGGCCGGGGCGGTGGCGGGGGTCGGCTGCGCCTCGGCGACCGGCGCCTCGGCCGGCGCGGCGGGCTTGCGGTTGCAGCCGGCGGCCGTCACGGCCAGCACGGCGGCGGCCAGGGCAAGAGTCCGGTAGCGCATGGAAATCCCCTTGATATGTCGGGCCATCAACGCCACGGCGACCGGTGTTTGTCTATCGCCGGCTTGACGTCGGCGCGCGGGCGTGGCGCTTCCGCCACCATGCGTGTCGCCGATTTCGATTTCCATCTGCCCGAGACCCTGATCGCTCTGCGGCCAGTCAGCCCGCGGGAAGCAGCGCGGCTGCTTCTGGTCACGCCGGGCGAGGCGCTGGCGGACCTGACGGTTGGCGATCTGCCGTCGTTGCTGCGGGCCGGCGACGCCCTGGTGTTCAACGACACCCGGGTGATCCGGGCCAGGCTCGACGGGCGGCGCGAGGCTCGCGTCGAAGGCGGCGGCGATGGTCATGCCGTCGCCGTCGAGGCGACCCTGCACAAGCGCCTGTCGCCCAACCGCTGGAGCGCCTTCATGCGCCCGGGCAAGCGACTGAAGGTGGGCGACCGGGTCCGGTTCGGCGTCACGGGCGACCGGGCCTGCGACGGGGCGGCCCTGGACGCGACACTCGCCGCCAAGGGCGAGGGCGGCGAAGTCGAGCTGGTCTTCGACCTGTCCGGGCCCGATCTGGATATCGCCATCAACGCCCGCGGCCACATGCCCCTGCCGCCCTATATCGCCGCCAAGCGGTCGGAGGACGACCAGGACCGGTCCGACTACCAGACGGTCTACGCCCGCGAGGATGGCTCGGTGGCCGCGCCGACGGCCGGCCTGCACTTCACGCCCAACCTGCTGGCCCGCCTGGCGGCGGCGGGGGTGTCGCAGCACTTCGTCACCCTGCACGTCGGGGCGGGGACCTTCCTGCCGATGAAGGTCGATGACACAGATGACCACCAGATGCACGCGGAGTACGGCGAGGTGTCGGCGGCGGTCGCGGAGGCCCTGAACGCGGTGCGGGCGGCGGGCGGCCGGGTCGTCTGCGTCGGCACCACCTCCTTGCGGCTGCTGGAAAGCGCTACAGACGAGGGTGGCTTGATCCGGCCCTGGGCCGGAGAGACGGTCATCTTCATCACGCCGGGCTACCGCTTCCGCGCCGCCGACGGGTTGATGACCAATTTCCACCTGCCGAAGTCGACCCTGTTCATGCTGGTCAGCGCCTTCGCGGGGCAGGCGCGGATGCGCCAGGCGTATGAGCACGCCATCGCCACGGGTTACCGCTTCTATTCCTACGGGGATTCAAGCCTGCTATTCCGCGCGCCCTCATGACGGCCTTCCCCTTTGAAATCTCCGCCACCGACGGCGCGGCCCGCACGGGCGTCCTCAAGACACCGCGCGGCGATATCCGCACGCCGGCCTTCATGCCCGTGGGCACCGCCGGGACGGTCAAGGCCCTGACCGTCGACCAGGTGGCCCAGACCGGGGCCGACATCATCCTGGGCAACACCTATCACCTGATGCTGAGGCCCACGGCCGAGCGGGTGAAGCGGCTGGGTGGATTGCACCGGTTCATGCGGTGGGAGGGACCGATCCTCACCGACAGCGGCGGCTTCCAGGTCATGAGCCTGTCAGGCATCAGCAAGGTCACCGAGGAGGCGGTCACCTTCGCCAGCCATATCGACGGATCCAGGCACGTCCTGAGCCCCGAGCGGTCGATGGAAATCCAGGCCGATCTGCTGGGCAGCGACATCGTCATGCAGCTGGACGAATGCGTCGCCTGGCCGGCCGAGGAGGCGCGTGCGCGCCAGGGCATGGAGCTCTCCGCCCGCTGGGGCACGCGCTCCAAGACAGCCTTCGGCGAGCGGGACCGCCAGGCCCTGTTCGGCATCCAGCAGGGCTCGACCTTTGAAAACCTGCGCCATGAGTCCTCACAGCGCCTGACCGAAACCGGCTTCGACGGCTACGCCATCGGCGGCCTGGCGGTTGGGGAGGGGCATGAGGCCATGTGCGAGGTGCTCGACTACGCCCCCGGCCTGCTGCCCGCCGACCGGCCCCGCTACCTGATGGGCGTCGGCAAGCCGATCGACCTGGTCGAGGCTGTGTATCGCGGCGTGGACATGTTCGACTGCGTCCTGCCGACCCGCTCGGGCCGTCACGGCCAGGCCTGGACCTGGGCCGGCGCCCTCAACCTGAAGAACGCCCGCTTCGCCGAGGACGATACGCCGCTGGACGCGACCAGCGCCTGTCCGGCCAGCAGCGGCTATTCGAAGGCCTACCTGCATCACCTGATCCGGTCGGAGGAGATCCTCGGCCAGGTGCTGCTCAGCTGGCACAACATCGCCTTCTTCCAGTCCCTGATGGCGGCCATGCGCGCGGCCATCGCCGAGGGCCGGCTCGAGGCGTTCCGGAAGGACTTTCGGAACGGGCTGGACTAGGGGACATGTACCTTCAGGTACGTTTCCCCCAATCGGGCTTCGACGGGGGCTGGCTTAGGGGACACGTACCTACGGTACATGTCCCCGTCGGCGGCTAGTCCCGGCGAATCGGGAACTGCGGGCCCTTTTTCTTCGGCGGCTTGGGCGGCAGTTCCGAGCGCACATGGGTCGGCGTGGCCGGAGGATTGCAGCCCTTGGCCTCGCCCAGGCCCTTGAGATAGCCGCGGCGGATGCCGCCGGCGGTGATCGCCGCCCGCACCAGCTTGTCGTGCCGCTCGGCGCCGCTGAGCCTGCGCACCCAGCCGCGCAGGGGAATCAGGTCCTGGGCCGCGGAGGCCACCATTCCCAGGGCGGTATCCCCGGCCACGTCCCTGCCCTTGGCGATCAGCGCCCGGTCATCGGGCGAGGAGGGCTCGTCGATATCCGCTCCCAGGGCCTCGTTCAGCGGTCGCATCAGCGCGATCAGTTCGCTGCAGGTCGAGGGTTTGGGCCGCTTGTAGGGGTCGTCCAGGGCTTCCAGCAGGACTGGCGGGATCTTCGACCGCAGCAGGTTCAGGTCGCGCATTGGCGCGCTTACCGCGCCGCCGACGCTCCCCCGGTTGATCTGGTCGGTCGTCCGGATTTCGGGTTCGCTCGGGGGAGGGGTGGACGGTCCGCTCACGGCGGTCGTGGCGCTCAGACAGAGCAGCAAAACAAGGGGAAAGACGGGGAGGTTGCGCATGTGGCGGATGCTAACCACGGCCCGCGCGCCACGCCAAGCGTTCGGCGCTTGCGGCGCAGGGGGCCCGCCACTATGGTCCGCGCCGCTTTCAGGGGCGCCAGCCGGCGCCGCGCGAGCGGGCCGGTAGCTCAGTGGTAGAGCATTCGACTTTTAATCGAATGGTCGTGGGTTCGACCCCCACCCGGCCTACCATGCTTGACGTCGTGACAATCGCTCGCGGCTGACCGACGGTGAAGCATGACTAGGCACATCCCAGACTTTGGCGTGCCGGACGATACGCTCGTGGCGGTGGTGGTCGGCGCGCCAAGGGCTCCGCGCCAATCCCCATGGCGACTCCTTAGCGCCTAACCCCTACTGCTGCTGTTGTTCCTGCTGCCGGCGCGCGTCGTCTCCGCCACGCCGGCGGCCGCCCGGGAAGGTGGGGCGGGCCAGGCGCAGGAATTCCGGCTCGGCCAACGCGGCCTTGGCGCGGCCCACGGACACCGCGACCGACAGATGGCTGTCCGCCTCGCCCTTGTAGACCCCCAGCGACGGCGGCACGTCGGCGTAGTCGCGGCCCACCGCCACGGCGATGTGGCGCTCACCCGTGAGCACGTTGTTGGTCGGGTCGAAGCCGGTCCAGCGGAGGGTCGGTAGAAAGACCTCGACCCAGGCGTGGGTGGCGTCGGGGTCGGAGCGGTCACCATGCTGGCGGTCGGTGAACAGATAGCCGGATACGTAGCGCGCCGGGATGCCCCAGCCCCGGCAGATGGCGATCATGATGTGGGCGAAGTCCTGGCAGACCCCCCGCCCGACCCCGAGAGCCAGGTCGATCGGGCTGTCGGCGGAGGTGACCCCCGGGGCGTAGTCGAAGGCGCTGTAGAGCGCTTCGTTCAGCGCCCGCATGGCGGTCAGCGGATCCTTGTGCCGCAGGACGTCGAGGTTCTTCTCCTGGACGAACGCATCAAGCGCCGTCGAGGGGGTGGCGAAGCCGTGCGGCCTGAGGAAGTCGAAGCATTCGCCGCGCACGAAGTCGCCGCGCAAACGGTCCCATTCACCCATGTCGAGGGCCTGCGGCAGCACGGGATCGGGCTGGGTCTCCACCGCCGAGCGCGCCTCGATGCGCAGGGTGTCGTGCGATTGCGGCACGTCGAAATGGTAGACCGCGTTGCCGAAGCTGTCGGCGTAGGAGAACACCGGCGCCCGGGGGTCGAGGTCCAGCTCAAAGCTGATCAGCCGCTGGCGGCCGCTCTTCTGGGGCTGCATGCGCAGCTCCATGACGCTTTCCCGAACCGGGCGCTCGTAGTGGTACTGGGTGACGTGGCGGACTTCCAGAAGCATCAGGCTGGCAACTTCATTTCGAGGGAGTAGGCCACGAAGGTGTCAAAGATGGCGTCGTGGATCCGGGCGCATTCGCCGATCACCGTGGCCAGCAGGGCGCTGGCGCCCACCGACTCCAGTTCGTCGACATCGGCGTACTGCAGGCGCGCCTTGAGCCGGCCGGCGAGGCGCTCGGGAGTGGCCAGGCCCCCGGTTTCCACATGCCGCGAGACCCCCACCAGATGCTCCTCGATGCGGGTGGTGGCGAACCGGATCGAGCGGGGAAACTCCTCGTCGAAGACCAGGAACTCAAGGATGTGCCGGGGCTCGATCTCGGCGGTGTAGCGGCGCAGATAGGGTTCAAGGGCGCAGCCCATGCGCAGCAGGCTCATCAGGGCGATGCGGTCGGTGAC
>JACRBD010000133.1 GCA_016234625.1 Caulobacterales bacterium
CGATGCGCTCGCCGTCATAGGGGTTGGAGGTGTTTATCCCCGTCTCGGTAATGCCGTAGCGCTCGAGGATCGCCGTCCCGGTCCGCTCGCGCCACTGGTCGTGGGTCTCGGCCAGCAGGGGCGCCGAGCCGCTGATGAAGAGGCGCATGCCCTGGACGGCCTCGCGGGTCAGGCCGGGCTGCGCCAGCAGGCGGGTGTAGAAGGTCGGCACCCCCATCAGCGCCGTGGCGCGGGGGAACAGCGACAGGGCCTCGGCCGCATCGAACTTCGGCCGAAAGATCATCGAGGCGCCGGCCACCAGGGTCACGTTGGTGGCCACGAACAGGCCATGCACATGGTAGATCGGCAGGGCGTGGATCAGCACGTCGCCGGCCGTGAAGCGCCACAGGTCGACCAGGGTCGCGGCGTTGCTGGCCAGGTTGCCGTGGGTCAGCATGGCGCCCTTGGACCGCCCCGTGGTGCCCGAGGTGTAGCAGATGGCCGCGAGATCCCCGGCCTCGCGGGCCACGGTCGGAAAGGTCGCGGGGCGGGTGGCGGCGATGTCGTTGAGACTCCCCTCCCCGTTGGCGTCCAGCGTGACCACCCGGGCGTCCAGGGCATCGACGAGACCGCACACACCCTCCTCCACCGCCGGATCGCAGACCACCAGCGAAGGTCCGGCGTCGCCGATGAAATAATCCAGCTCATTGAGGGTGTAGGCGGTGTTCAGCGGCAGGAAGACCGCCCCGGCGCGGATCGTCGCCAGGTAGAGGTAGAGGTTCTCCGGCGACTTCTCGACCTGCACCGCCACCCGGTCGCCGACCTTCACGCCGAGCGCGCGCAGGGCGTTGGCGTAGCGGGCGGTGTGGGCCTGCAGGTCGGCATAGGTGTCGACGGCGCCGTTGGGGCGTTCGAGAAAGGGGGCCGTGGGGGCGCCGTTGGCGGTGAGGGTGTCGAAGAGGTTGGTCATGAGTCTCTGCGTGGTTCGAGACGCTCGCCCGATGGCTCGCTCCTCACCATGATGACGTTTAGTGCAACCCACCCCTCTTCGTCATCCTGAGGAGCGGCGAAGCGGCGTCTCGAAGGACGCGAGCTGCCTGCGCAATCACCCTGCCAGCATCCGCTCCAGCCGCCCTGCGTCCAGCACGCTAATCACCCCATACCCCCGCCGCACCAGCCCCGTCGCCTCCAGCTCGCCGAGCCAGCCGTTCACGGCCTTGCGGGTGACGCCGATCATCTCGGCGAGGTCGGCCTGGGAGACGGAGATCTCGCCGCCGGCCTGGGCGGACATCTGCAGCAGGCGGGAGATCAGACGCTCACGCGGCCTGAGCGCCACGAACTCGGCCACCGTCTGGGCGTTCAGCCGCAGCTGGCCGTAGACCAGGGCCGACAGGGCCTCCCACAGCCCCGGATGAACCGCCGCGACCCGGCGCAGGGCGCTGTCGGACAGGGTGAAGATCAGCGACGGCGAGGCGGTGATGGCGGTGACGATGCGCGGCCCGCCGCCGAAGGCCGCGCTCTGGCCGATCACGGTGCCGGCCGGCAACAGTCCGATCAGCGCCTCGCGGCCGCCGGGGGCCTGCCCGTAGACCTTCAGCGCCCCGTCGACCACGGCCAGCACCCCGGTCTCCTCGTCGCCCTCGCCGTGCATCCATTCGCCGGTCTGGCGGCGCGACAGCCGGCCCGCCCGCAGCAGGGCGTCGCGGCGGTCCGCCGGCTGCCGGGCGAACCAGGGAATGGCGGCCACGCGATCGAGGGAGTCGGTGCTCATGGACCAACCGTAACCCAAGTGACATTCATATGGCCACAGCCCTGTCTCAATGCCGTCAACACCGAGGGAGACGCCCCATGCTCGACACCGCCCTGCGCATCCAGCCCACCGCCGGCTGCGGCGCCAACGTCAGCGATGTCGATCTCGCCCGGCTGACCGACGCCGAGGTGGCGCAGCTCCGCCAGGCCCTGTTCGACCACGGGGCGCTGTTCTTCCGCGGCCAGAGCCTGACGCCGGAGCAGCATATCGCCCTGGCCGAACGCATCGCCCCGATCGACGTCAACCGCTTCTTCCCGGCCGCGCCCGGCTATCCGGTGATCGCCAAGGTCGAGAAGACGGCCGAGCAGACCACCAATATCGGCGGCGGCTGGCACACCGACCACAGCTACGACCTCGAACCGGCCATGGGTTCGGTGCTGGTGGCCCGCGACCTGCCGCCCAGCGGCGGCGACACCCTGTTCGCCGATATGTACGCGGCCTACGACACGCTGGACGCAGGGACGAAGGCCCAGATTGCTGGCCTGCGGGCGGTGCACGGATCAGACCATGTGTTCGGGGAGAAGGGCGTCTATGCCCAGACCGACCAGCCCGAGCTGGCCAGGGGCGGGGTCGAGACGCCCGAGACGGTGCATCCGGTGGTGATCAGGCACCCCGGCAGCGGCAAGCCGGTGCTCTATGTGAACCCCAGCTTCACCCTGCGCTTCGAGGGCCAGACCCGCGAGGAGAGCCTGCCACTGCTGATGAAGCTCTACGCCCACGCCATGAACATGGACCGGGTGCACACCCTGGTCTGGGAGCCGGGCATGGTCGCCATCTGGGACAACCGCGCGACCTGGCATTTCGCGAAGAACGACTACCACGGCCGCTACCGCCTGATGCACCGCATCACCCTGGCCGGCTGCCCGCTGGAAGCGGCGTAGGCGCGGGGACATGTACCGCAGCTACGTGTCCCCTAAACCAGCAGCTTGATTGGGGGACACGTACCTGAGGTCCATGTCCCCGTCCGGTCAGGCGACCGTCGCAACCTGCTCCCGCGCCGCCTTGCGGAACAGCCAGGCCGAGGTCAGCCAGAGCCCGGCGAAGACCACCGTCAGCGGCCAGATGAAG
>JACRBD010000129.1 GCA_016234625.1 Caulobacterales bacterium
CCCTGACCCTCGAGTTGGCGACCCCGCCGGCGCCCCCGGGCGCCAGGGCCTGCGTGATGGTCTCGCGCGGCCCGCTGGCCGACCACGCCGGCTTCGGCAGGCGCATCGGCGCCTGGGCGGGCAAGGAGGGCCTGGCCGGACAAGCGCCCGGCGTCACCGCGGGCGGCGGCCAGAGCCTCAACTATGCAACCCCCGACGGCGCCCGCGCGGTCGTCCTCGTCCTCTATCCGGACACCGGCAATCCCGACCAGCCGGCCCGCTCGGTCCTGTTCGTCGGCTGGATGACCCCATGAGCGTGCCCATCGCCCTCGGCCCCGTCGCCCGCGCCCGCAACGGCGTCATCGGCAAGGACGGCAAGCTGCCCTGGCGGCTGAAGTCGGACCTGGCCCTGTTCAAGCAGGTGACCATGTTCAAGCCGGTGATCATGGGCCGAAAGACCTGGGACAGCCTGCCGTTCAAGCCCCTGCCGGGCCGGCTGAACGTGGTGCTGTCGCGGGACGGCTCGTTCCAGCCCAACGGCGCGGTGGTCTGCGAGACCTTCGGCGAAGCCCTTGAGATCGCCCGCGAACAGGCGGCCGAGGACGGCGCCGAGGAGGTCTGCGTCATCGGCGGGGCGGCCCTCTACGCCCTGGCCCTGCCCCGGGCGCACCGGATCTACCTCACCGAGGTCGACGCCGCGCCGGAGGGCGACGTGCTGCTCCCCGCCTTTTCCGAAGACGCCTGGAAAGAGGTTCGCCGCGAGGCTCATCCGGCCGGAGACGGCGACGACCACGCCTTCGTCTTCCGGGTTCTGGAGCGCCGCTGACCGGTCTCGCCTTGCGCTGACGCAGCGTCACGCGGTTCAATCCCGGGAACAGAAAAACCGGGAGCACGCCGCATGGATATCGAACTCGTCGCCGAGGGACTTCGCTTCCCGGAGGGCCCGGTGGCCATGAACGACGGCTCGGTGATCTTCACCGAGATCGCCGGCCAGCGCCTGACCCGCCTGACCCCCGACGGCAGGACCGAGACGGTGGCGGAGACCGGCGGCGGCCCGAACGGCGCGGCCATCGGGCCTGACGGCGCGATGTATGTGACCAACAACGGCGGCAGCTTCGAGTGGCTGGAGATGCAGGGCCTGCTGATTCCCGGCCCCACGCCCGCCAGCCACGTGGGCGGCATGATCCAGCGGGTCGACATCAAGACCGGCAAGGTCGAGACCCTCTACGACAGCTGCGACGGCAAGCGACTGGTCGGGCCCAACGACATCGTCTTCGACAAACAGGGCGGCTTCTGGTTCACCGACCACGGCTGCTCGACGCCTGAAGGCCGCAAGTTCGGCGCGCTCTACTACGCGAAGACGGACGGCTCCCACATCAGCCGCCAGCGCGACCACTTCGTCTCGCCCAACGGCGTGGGCCTCTCGCCGGACGAGAAGACTGTCTACATGGCCGACACCAGTCTCGGCCGGCTGTGGGCGTTCGACATCGCCGAACCGGGGGTGCTGACCGAGCCGCCGCCCTTCCAGCCGGGCCGGGTGATCTGTAATCTGCAGGGCTTCCAGCTGCTCGACAGCCTGGCGGTGGAAGCCGGCGGCAAGGTCTGCGTGGCGACGATCATCAACGGCGGCATCACCGCCTTCGACCCGGACGGGTCGACGGAGCACTATCCGTTCCCGGATCTCCTCTGCACCAACATCTGCTTCGGGGGTCCGGACATGACCACCGCCTGGGTGACCGCCTCGGGCACCGGCAAGATCTACAAGGCCAAATGGCCCAGGCCGGGCCTGAAGCTGAACTTCAATGCGTGATCGAAGGGGACATGTACCGAAGGTACGTGTCCCCTAGACCCGCGGTCGCTCGATTGGGGGACACGTACCGAAGGCGGTACATGTCCCCTCCCTACCGCGACATCCAGGGCTTGGACTTGGAAGACGAGGCCAGCGCCGCCGCCTGCTCGCGCTGGAACCGGCCGCCGCGGGGCGCCTTGGGCCGCGCGGCGATGGCCGCCTTCTTCAGGCGCAGGGCCTTCTGCATCGGCGTTTCGTCAGGCGGAACATCGTTGGTCATCGACGCATGCTATGCGCAATCACTGGGACATGCACCTAAGTGTGGGTCCCTGCGTCCCCGCATCCCCCGTTCACGTGATTGTTCGCGGCCGGCCGGAGACGGAGGCTGCCGTGGGCCAGGCGAGAAGACTGGCTTTGGCCGCGCCGGCGGATATCCTGCCGGCGCGGTCTGGAGGGCGCCCCGTGGCGGAAGTGAACCGGCGCGCGCGGGTGGCGATCATCGAGGATGATCCGGTCCTGCGTGATGAACTGGCGCGGGCGGTCGGCCTGGCGCCCGACCTGGACGTCGTCGGGACCGCCGACTGCCTGGCGCGGGGCCGCGAGTTGCTGACCCAGGACATTGACGTCCTGCTGATCGACCTGGCCCTGCCCGACGGCAGCGGCATCGACCTGATCCGCGAGACCCATGCCCGACGGGGGAAGATCAAGACCATCGTGATCAGCGTGTTCGGCGACGCCCGCAGCGTGGTGCAGTCGATCGAGGCCGGTGCCGACGGCTACCTGCTCAAGGGCGCCGAGCCGGCCGAGGCGGCCAACGCCATCCGCACGGTGCTGGAGGGCGGGGCGCCGATCAGCCCGTCCGTCGCCGGTCACATCCTGGCCCGCATGCGCGGCCGCGAGAACGCGCCGGCCGAGACCACCGGCCCACCCCTTTCGCCCAAGGAGGTGGCGGTCCTCACCGATCTGGCCAAGGGTTTCCGCTACAAGGAAGTGGCCCGTCTGCAGGGCATCTCGCCCAACACCGTCGGCGACCATGTGAAGTCCATCTACCGCAAGCTGGCGGTCAGCTCGCGCAGCGAGGCGGTGTTCGAAGCCGTTCAGGCCGGCCTGATCCGGCTGAAGGAATAGCCGGCCTTGGCGAGCCCGCGGCGCGCCTTCGAGCCTCTGTCTCCCGAAGGCTTCGCCCCTGCGCCCAGCCGGACCTGGGGCCTGGCGGCGATGATCATCGTCCTGCAGATCCTGTTCAGCGGCGCACTGCTGTGGGCCAATTTGGTGGCCGAGGCGGCGCCGGGCCGGCTGATCGAGACCATCGCCTTCGCCGAGGCCGGCGCATGGAATCCCGCGACCCTGCCCGACAGTGCCTTCAAGCCGGCCAGGCTGCCGGTTGCGCTTTGCTGTGAGGCATCGCCTCTGGTCTTGCGCACCCGGCTGACCGCCGACGACGCCGGACTGACCTCGCCCAGCGTCCTCGTGCCCAGCGCCCATGACAACGTTTGGCTCTATGTCGATGGGGACCTGGTGGCCGGACAGGGCCGGGCGACGTCCACCGTGACCAGCCGCCGGCCGCAGCTGCTGCGTATCCCCGCGCGGTATGTCCACCCCGGCGCGCGGATCGATCTGGTGGTCAGTCGGACCATCGGCTTCGGCCACCTGCGGCCGTTCCGTGTGGGCGAGTACGACGCCCTCTACCCATCCTGGCTGGCCCTGCGGGTGCTGCGCTCGGACCTGCCGTTCGCCAACGCCATCATCGGCGCCTTCGTGGCCGCCTTCTGCTTGTGCGCCGCGCCGCTGTTCGGGGCGCGGGGGCTGCTGCTGTCGCTGGCCGGCCTGGCGGCGAGCTGGGCGTTGCAGCATGTAGGGCTGATGGTGACCGACGCGCCCTGGGGGGCCGTGGCCAACGCCGGGGTCTATCTGGCGGCCTTCCTGGCGACGCTGGTCTTCCTGGTCTGGTTCTTCATCGAATGGACCTCCGTGTTCGCCCCGCCGCGATCACCGACGGCGACCTCTCCGCGGACCATGATCCTCGACGCCTGGAACGGACAAGCGCGACGGCGGCTGGCGCTGGCCAGCCTGGCCGTCATCGCCGTCGGGATCGTCCTGATCGCCCTGCGCCTGCAGGACGATCAGGCTGTCGGCCTGCAGCTGATCAACCGCGTCATCGGCTGGCTCGGGCTGGCGGTCATCGCCTTCAGCCTGCTGCGCATCGGGGCCTTCTACAGCCGGGGCGGGCTGGCTGACCCGCTGGAAGCCTCGGCCTTCATCTTCGTGCTGCTGGCGGCCATCGCCGACATCGTCACGGTGCGCTTCTTCAAGAGCTACGGCATCTTCCTCGGCTCGGCGGTGACCTTCTTCCCCCTGGCTCTGCTGGTGTCCCTGGCGGTGCGGGCGCGGGGGGTGTTCGAGGCCGCCACCGCCACCGCCGACAAGCTCAACACCCTGGTCAGCCTGCGCGAGCAGGAGATCCTCGCCGGCCTGCAGGACCTGCGGCGCAGCGAACGGGAGGCCCTGCTGCTGGAGGAGCGGGCGCGGATCATGCGCGACATGCACGACGGCATCGGCGGCCAGCTGCTGGGCCTGGTGATGCGCGCCCGAGCCAACCGCCTGACCGGCCCGGCCCTGGTCCACGGGCTGGAGGAGAGCCTCGACGACCTTCGATTGATGGTCGGGTCGCTGGAGCAGAGCGACGGGTCGCTGGCCACGGCGCTGGGCGCCTACCGTGCCCGGATCGAGCCGCGCTGCGAGGCCGCCGGCGCGTCCCTGGTCTGGCGCATCGAGGACGTCGGCGAGACCCCCGGCTTCGGCCCCGACCGCACGCTGCAGGTCTATCGCATCCTGCAGGAGGCCTGCACCAACGCCCTGAAACACGGCCATCCCGACCGGGTCGCCGTGACCCTGCGCCGGGGACCAGACGGCGAAATCCTGCTGTCGCTGGAAGACAACGGCCCAGGCTTCGATCCGGCCGCCGCCTCGACCGGCCGCGGCCTGGCCAACATGCGCAACCGCGCCGCCCGGATCGGTGCGAACCTGGTCATCGAGTCCGGCCCGGGGGGAACGCGCATCGTGCTGGAAATGAAGGACGTCGCGGAAAATCCCCTATAGCCCAAATTGCGCTATCATCGCCGCGACGTCCGGGGGGTCGCCGGGTTGGAGGCGTCGGGTTCGTGCTCAAAAAGACAGAGTATCCGCTGTCGGAAGCGCTGCGCAGCCGGCTGGCTGACGGGCGGCCGACGGACGTCCTGCTCGAACATTTTCACGCTATCGAGGCCTCCGCCGTCCGCGAACCCGAAGCCCTCGCCGCCGTGCTGGAGGAGGCCGCGCGGCTCGATCTTTCCGAAGCCCTGTTCACCCTGATCCCGGGCCAGGCGCTTGGGGTTGCGGTAATCGGCTCCAGCAGCCAGGTGCTTTGGACCGACGCATCATTTCGCGCCTGGTTCGGCGACGCCGCCGATGACGCCGCCGCCCGCCGGCTGTTGCGGCTGGCCGCCAGGGCCGGACAGGCCTCGGGCCTGCTTGAGGCCGTCGATGGCGCCGTGATCGCCGGCTGCGCCGCCACCGCCCACCTGGCGCTGCGCTGGCCTCTGCCGACCGAGGCGCGAGACCTGCTGGCCGCCGACCCCCGACGGATAGCCCTGCTGGGCTTCGCCCCGTCCCGGATCAGCGACCTGGCGGCCCGGGCGGCGGAGGCGTTCGGCCTGACGCCGCTGGAGTCCCGCCTCGCCGAGGCTCTGCTGGACGCCCCCGGCCTGGAGGCCGCCGCCGATCGGGTCGGGGTAGGCCGCGAGACCGCCCGCGACGCCATCCGCAACGCCCAGCGCAAGACCGGCGCGCGCCGCTCGTCCGACCTGGTGCGGCTGATGCTGGACCAGATGTGCGGCGATCAGCCCGAACCGCCGGACCTGGCCGAGGTGTTCATTGCCACCTTCGGCGCCACCCCGGCCGAGGCGCGGGCCGCCGCCCATTTCGCCCGGGGGATGACTGCCCGCGAAACGGCGCAGGCCGTGGGCGCCGCCGAAAGCACGGTGCGCGGTCAGCTCAAGGCGGTCTACGCCAAGGCGGGCGTCGGCAAGGCCAAGGACTTTGTCCGGCTGGCGGCGGAGGCTGGCGTCCTGGCCTCCATGTCCCGCACCGCCGAGACGGTGGCCGAGATCGAAGGCCTGGCCGGTCGCTTGCGTATCGCCCTGCGGACCGACGGCCGGCGCGCGGCCTTCTGGGACTACGGCCCGCGCGGCGGCAAGCCGGTGCTGGTGACCCACGGCACGGTCACCGGGCGCACCCTGCCCCCGGCCTTCGTCGCCGCCCTGCACCGGCGTGGCTATCGGCCGATCGTGCCGCAGCGGCCGGGCTTCGGCCTGACCGACACGGCCACGGGCGACTATGTCGAGACCGCCGCCGATGACATGGCGGCGATCCTCGACACCCTGCGGCTGCGGACGGTCTTTGTGCTGACTCGCGACGACGGCGTGGCCGCGACCCTGGCCTTCGCCGCGCGGCATCCGGCGCGGATCCGGGCGGGCATGCTGGCCAATCCCCGCTGGCCCGGCCTGACCGTGCGCAGCCCCGAGACGGTCATGGGCTCGGTCAGCCGCGCCTTCGTCGCCCGGCCCGAGCTGGTGGCGGTGTTCAGCGAGATGATGCGCCGCCAGACCCGCACCGACCTGATGGCCGGCATCGTCAGACGCTCCGCCGACCATGTGGCCGCCGACCGCGAGGCGCTGGAGCGTCCCGGGGTGCTGATGAGCATGGTGCGCGATATCCAGGCCATGGCCGCCCGGACCAGCCACGGCTTCGCCCAGGAACAGAGCATCTACGCCCGCGGCTGGCTTCCGCCGACCCTGCCGCCGGGCGCGCCCTGGCTGGTGCTGGAATGTGGTCCCCTGGCCATGCCGGACGTGGAAGGCGCCTTCACCGGCCTGCCGGGCGCGCGGTTCGCGATGCTGCCCGAAGCCGGGCTGCTGATGTATCATTCGCACCCGGAGGCGGTGGTCGATCTGTTCGCCGCCCATGCTGAAACGGAGATGTCCGCATGAAAAGCATCCGCGCCGCCGGCCTGATCGCCATCCTGGTTCTGCTGGGCGCCTGCGCCCACCATCGCGGCCCGATGCCCTGCGGCTGCATGCCCCCGCCGGCGGAAGAGCCGGCGAAGGGCTAGACGGGCTCGACCCGCTCGGGCTTGCCGGACCAGCGCCAGGCCATGGTCGGGCGGGAGACGCCCAGCATCATCCCGCCCAGGGTCGCCGGATGCAGCCACAGCTGGTCAGCGGTCAGGGCGGGGTCGCGACTGTCCGGCCGGTCCAGGGTGATCCCAGCGCCGGCTTCGCCGGCCAGCCGCTCGATCAGCGGCATCTCCAAGCTCTCGGCGAAGGCCATGTAGTAGCTGGCGCCCTCGCGGCCGTAGTAGCGGCCCATGGTCTTGGCCATGTCGATCGGCGTGATCACCTCGAAGCGGTGCAGCCGGTCGGGATGGAACAGGGTCAGCACGCCGGTATAGCCGAAGGCCTCCGAGGTGATGGTGGTGAAGGCCGAGCGATCGAGGTTGAAGGTCCGGGCGATCTGCTCGACCGCGGCGGCCTGGTCGGCGGCCAACACCGTGGCCTCGTAGAGGAAGTCGAGATGGCCCGCCGCCTGGCGCTCCTGTTCCGGAGACACCACGAAGCGGATCGGCGCGCCCTCGATCTGGAGGGTGATGTAGTGCCGATCGTCGGCATCGACGCAGGCCGCGCCGGCGTTCGCCGCGTGACGCGCCACGCCGCCGGCATCCGGGCTCTGGGCTCCCGCGGCGAACAGGTGGGCCCGGCCCCGGCGAGCCAGCTCGTCGGCGACCACGCCGGCGCCGTCCGGCTCAAGAAACTCGATGTCGGTGGTCCCGACCCGCAGGGTCATCCGCTGGGCGCCCAGGCTGTCCAGTCGGTCGCGCCCGACGAACTCGGCCCCCAGCAGGTCGCGCCAGGGCATGGCCGAACCCACGGCGTCGGGCGTGGCCAGCAGAATGCGGTCGATCTCGGTCAGCATGGGGGATACTCGCGGACATGTACCGTCAGGTACGTGTCCCCCAAACTGTCGCGCTCGGATAGGGGACACGTACCTTCGGTACATGTCCCCGGTCGCGTCTAGTACAGCACCGCCATCGCCGAGCGTTCGAAGCTCTGCAGTTCGCTGGTCCGGCCGTCGCGGACCTTCACGGCCCATTCGGGGTCCTGCAGCAGGGCGCGGCCGACGGCGACCATGTCGAACTCGCCCTTGTCGAGCCGCTCGAGCAGGCCGTCCAGCGACGCCGGCTGGCTGGCCTCACCGCCGTAGGCCGCGATGAACTCGCCCGACAGGCCGACCGACCCGACGGTGATGGTCGGCTTGCCGGTGATCTTCTTGGCCCAGCCGGCGAAGTTCAGGTCGCTGCCCTCGAACTCCGGCTCCCAGAAGCGGCGCTGCGAGCAGTGGAAGACGTCGGCGCCGGCGTCGGCCAGCGGCTGCAGCCAGGCTTCCATTTCGGCCGGGGTCGCGGCCAGTTTGGCGGTGAAGTCCTGCTGTTTCCACTGCGACAGGCGGATGATCACCGGGTAGTCCTCGCCCACGGCGGCCCGAACCTGTTTGAGAATCTCGGCGGCGAAGCGCGAGCGCTCCGGCAGGGTGGAGCCGCCCCAGCGGTCGGTGCGAAGGTTGACGCCGTCCCAGAAGAACTGGTCGATCAGGTAGCCGTGGGCGCCATGCAACTCGATGGAGTCGAAGCCCAGGGCCTTGGCCGAGGCCGCCGCGCTGGCGAAGGCCGAGACGGCGTCGGCCACGTCCTCGTCGCTCATGGCCTCGCCGAACTGCTTGCCGGGGCTGGAGAAGCCGGAGGGGCTGTCGTAGCCGCCCTGCGGGTTCCATTCCGGATCCCGCGAGCGCACGGCCCCGACGTGCCACAGCTGTGGCGCCATCAGGCCGCCGTGGGCGTGCACGCCCTCAATGACCGTCTTCCAGGCGGCCAGTTCGGGCTCGCCATGGAAGCGGGGAATGTTGCGGTCATTGAGCGAGGCGGGCCGGGCCACGCCCGTGCCTTCGGAGACGATCAACCCCACTTCGTTGGCGGCCCGGCGGGCGTAGTAGGCCGCCACGTCGGCGGTCGGCACGCCGTCGGGCGAGAAGGAGCGGGTCATGGGGGCCATGACGATGCGGTTCTTCAGCGTCAGGGATTTGAGCTGGAACGGCTGGAAGAGAACGTCGGTCACAGGGCGGCTCCGAATGGCGATGCGTCCGTTTAAACGCTTGTTCGAAGATCCCGCCACGCAGAAATTCTCTTGCCGGTTATGGGGACTAACCCATTCGGCGAATCCTGTTCTTCGTTACCCAATTCGCGCTATGATCTTCGGACATCCGGTCGAGGGACCCGGGTGGGGGTAACGACGACAGTGTTGAAGAGAGTCGAGTACGGCTTCCCGGCGATTCTCCGGGAGCGGCTGGCTGAAGGACGGCCCGCGAGCGCCATTATCGAGGATTGGGCGGCGCTGGCCTCGGCGCTGGACCATGATCCCGACGCCGTGACCGAAGCCCTGACCGAAGCGGCCCAGTTCGCCACCGCCCTGGGATCGGCCAACGTGGCGCCCCGCTCGGCCCTGGGGGTCGCGGTCGTCGAAGCCAACGGCGACCTCGCCCTGGCCGATGAGGTTTTCTCAAAATGGTTCGGTGGCCAGCCCGATCTGCTGGCCTTCCGCCGGCTGGTGCGGCTGGCCTTGCGCGATGGGCAGGCCTCGGGCCTGGTGGAAGCCGGAAACGGCGCTGTCCTGGCGGCCTGCGCCGGAACCCGGGAGGCCTCCACCGGCTGGCCCCTGCCCCCGGCCTGCCGGGTCGCGCTGTGCGGCCCCGTCCGCCGCGTCGCCCTGCTCTGCTTCGCCCCCTCTCGGGCCAGCGACCTGGCCGCAAGGGCCTCGGACGCCTTCGGCCTGACTCCGCTTGAGGCCCGGCTCGCCGAAGCCCTGCTCGACGCGCCCAATCTGGAAGCCGCGGCCCTGCGCATCGGGGTCGGCCGGGAGACCGCCCGCGAGGCCCTGAAGAAGGCCATGAAAAAGGCCGGCGCCCGCCGATCGCCCGACCTTGTCCGGCGAATGATGGACCTGATGTGCGGCGACCACCCCGCGCCGCTGGCTATCGAGGCGGTTCTGGCTTCCAGCTTCGGCGCCACCGCAGCCGAGGCCCGCGCCGCCGCCCGCTTCGCCCAGGGCATGACAGCCCGCGAGGTGGCCGAGGCCCTTGGCGTCAAGGACGCCACCGTGCGCGGCCAGCTCAAGGCCGTGTTCGCCAAGACCGGGGTCAACAAGGCCAAGGACCTGGTCCGGCTGGCGGCCGAGACCAGCGGCCTGGCGGCCCTGACCGGCACGGCCGAGACGGTGCTCGAGCCCGCCGACCCCAACGGCCGGCTGCGGGTGGTCGCCTCGGGCGAGCGCCGCATCGCCGTCACCGACTACGGCCCGCGCAGTGGCAAGCCGGTCATCGTCATGCATGGCGCCGTCACCGGCCGGCGCCTGCCGCCAGCGATGGTCGTCGCGCTCCATGCCCGGGGCTATCGCCCCCTGGTGCCGCAACGGCCCGGCTACGGCCTGACCGATGTGGCCGACGCCCCCTATCTGGAACAGGGCGCCGACGATATGGCGAGGGTTCTGGACGCGCTGCGCATCGACAGGGCCAAGGTATTGCTGCGCGATTCCAGCACGCCCACCGGCCTGTTGTTCGGTAGCCGGCACCCGGACCGGGTCGTGTCCGGCGTCCTGGTCAATCCCAAATGGCCGATCAGCTCGCACAGCGCCGCTACGCGGCTGCCCAATTCGATGATGGGCGTGTTGTCGCGGCTGTTCGTCGAAAGTCCGCACCTGATCGAACTGGTGGGTGAAATCATGCGCCGCCAGACCCGCACCGACCTGATGGAGAAGAGTGTGCGCCAGTCGCTGGCCCACATTGCCTCCGACCAACTCGCCCTGCGCACTCCTGGCGTCATGGACGCCCTGGTGCGTGACGCCCAGGGCATGTTCGCCCGCTCCAGCCGCGGCTTCTCCTCGGAACACCAGGCCTTTGTCGCCGGCTGGCAGGTGCCCGAGGCTGTCGGCGGGAACCGCTGGATCGTGGCCGAATGCGAACAGCTCGTTCTGGCCGGCGCCGATGAGATCTGGGGCGGCCTGCCCGGCGTGCAGTTCCGCACGCTCAGGGATGCGGGCCTGCTGGCCTATTTCACCCACCCCGAGCTGATCGCCGACCTGGTGGCGGAGGTCTGACGGGCTTCCCCCCCAATTGGGGTCGTCCTGGCGCATCGCGGAGTGCACAGTCAGCCGACATGGTGGGCCGGTGAGTCCGTGACGACGGCGGTCGGGGTCAGATCAAGGCCCCCTGCTCCCGTTCCGCCATATGAACGGCGTCACCCGAAAGAGGGCGACGTGTGGATCGAGTCCTGGAGGGAAGAATGCGCAAGATCGCCAATGGAGTCCTCAGCCTGGCCCTGGCGGCCATGGTCGCCACCTCGGCCAGTCCGGCCTTCGCACAGTACGGTATGGACAAGAAGAAGCCGGCCACCGCCGCCACCCCCGAAATGCCCCGCTGCGAAAAGCCGTTGGGCGTGATCGCCGTCCGGGAGCCGGAGAAGCAATGGTGGACCGAGCTGGGCCTCTCCAGCCCCGAGGTGCTTATCAAGCTGTTCGCCCAGCGCTCCGGCTGCTTCCGGGTCGTGGACCGCAACGCCGGCCTCGACATGCGCACGCAGGAGCGTGACCTCGCCGGCTCCGGTGACCTGCAGCGCGGATCGAACATCGGTCGCGGCCAGGTGGTCGCCGCCGACTTCTTCCTCGTGCCGGACATCGCCAACTCCAACTCCAACAGCGGCGGCAACGCCATCGGCGCGATCGCCGGCAGCGTGATCCCCGGCGGCTTCGGCGCCCTGGCCGGCCAGCTGCGGACCAAGAAGTCCGAGGCCCAGGTGATCATCACCGTGGTCGACGCCCGCACCACCGAGCAGCTCTATGTGGCCGAAGGCACGGCGAAGAAGACCGACATCGGCTTCGGTGTCGGCGGCGGAGCCCTGGGCAGCACCGGCTTCGGCGCGGCCGCCGGCGGCGGCTACAGCAACACCGAGATCGGCAAGGTCATCACGGCGGCCTACTTCAACGCCTTCATCGAGCTGATCCACTACGCCCAGTCCGGCGCCATGCCGACGGGACAGCAGGCTTCCGCCGACGCCGGTCAGGCCGCGGTGGTGGCGACCCAGTCGATGCCCATGCGCTCCGGGCCCAGCCCGACGGCGACCATGGTGCTGAACGTCCCCTCCGGCGCGATCCTCTATCCCACCGGCGGCCGCAACGGCGTCTGGATGGAAGTGGACGACGAGCACGGCAACCGCGGCTGGGTGTCGTCCGCGTTCGTCACGGCGCGGTAGGCGCTCCCGACATGACGAAGGGCGGAGCGTTCGCGCGCTCCGCCCTTTTTCTTTGCTCTGACGGTGGTCCTAGAGACCAAGCACCAGCTTGGCCATGATGTTCCGCTGGATTTCGTTCGAGCCGGCGTAGATCGAGGCCTTGCGGTAGTTGAAGTAGCTGGGGGCCACCGGGGCGGCGTAGTCGGGTCCGGCGCGGAATTCGTTGGTCGCCGACCAGGTGTCCTGGACGAACGGCGCCGCATAACCGCCGACCGCCTCCAGGGCCAGTTCGGTGATCGCCTGCTGCGCCTCCGACCCCGCGCACTTGAGCATCGAGGAGGCCGGTCCGACCGGCTTGCCCGAACCCATGGCCGAGAAGATCTGCATTTCCGTCGCGTTGAGCGACTCGATGCGGATCTCCATCTCCGCCAGTTTGCGCTGGAAGTCCCGGTCGCGGATCAGCGGCTCGCCGCCGTCGCCCAGCTCGGCCGAAGCGATCTTGCGCACCTTTTGAAGCTGGTTCATCAGGCCGGGCGCGTAGGCGTTGCCCCGCTCGAATTCGAGCAGATACTTGGCATAGGTCCAGCCCTTGCCCTCCTCGCCGATGCGATTGGCGACCGGCACCCGGACATTGTCGAAGAAGACCTGGTTGATCTCCTGCTCATTGGCGGCCGGGCCGTCGAGGGTCGGCAGCGGCTTGACCTGGATCCCCGGCGTGTCCATCCGCAACAGCAGGAAGCTGATGCCGTTCTGCGGCTTGCCATCGAATGATGTGCGCACCAGGCAGAACATCCAGTCGGCCCACTGGGCGTGGGTGGTCCAGATCTTCGAGCCGTTGAGGATGTAGTCGTCGCCGTCCCGCTCGGCCTTCATCTGCAGGCTGGCGAGGTCCGATCCGGAGCCCGGTTCGGAATAGCCCTGGCACCACCAGATATCGGAGTTGATGATCGGCGGCAGGTGCCGGGCCTTCTGCTCGGGCGTGCCGAAGGCCATGATCACCGGGGCGACCATCTTCAGACCCATGGGCGAGGCCGTCGGCACGCCGGCGAGGCTCATTTCCATGTTGTAGATGTAGGCCTGGCTCGGGGTGAACCCGGGCCCGCCGTACTCGACCGGCCAGTTGACGGTCGCCCAGCCCTTCGCCGCCAGCTTCTTCTGCCACTTCACCTGGCCGGCCTTGTTGAGATAGCCGTTCTTCGACTGGCTCATCAGCCGGCGCAGGTCGTCGTCGTAGTTCTCGGCGATCCAGGCGCGGACCTCGCGCTGGAAGGCCTTGTCCTCGTCCGAAAACGCTAGGTCCATGGGGTCAGACCGCGTCGAGATATTCGATCGAGGGTCGACCGCCCAGGCAGGCGCCGATGCCCGGGCCGGCGGCCTTGAAATACTCGGTCTGACCGTGCGCCGTCAGATCGTCCTGCGAGGCGTACATCTCCAGCACCTTGTAGACGTTGGGTTCGGTGCGGCTCTTGGTCAGCTGGTACATCAGGCAGCCGGATTCATTGGCCTTCACCTTGGCCGCCAGGTCCGCGAACACCTTTTCCAGGTCCGGGCCCTTGCCCTCCGCCGCCGTCAAAGTCGCCACCACGCCGATCATGTTCCGCTCCCGAACGTTTGTTTGAAGCCGCGACAATGCGGCGGCGGCCGGAATGGCGCAAGTGCCTCCCCGCCAAGATGGAGAGGTTGCGTCCTTCGACACGCCGCTTCGCGGCTGCTCAGGATGACGTGCATTTGTGTGCGTCATGGTGAGCAGCGCTCGAAGAGCGCGTGTCGAACCACGCTTGACTCATTTCGACGTTTAGCTAATTATCAATTCGTGAGCAGCGTCTTCAAGGCCCTTTCCGATCCCACTCGCCGCCGGGTGTTACAGCTCCTGCGGGCTGGACCGATGACGGCCGGCGAGCTGTCGGACCGGTTCGAGGTGTCCAAGCCGACCATGTCGGCCCACTTCGCGGTGCTCAAGGAAGCGGACCTGATCCATGCCGAGAAGTCCGGCAAGTCGATCACCTACTACCTCAAACTATCCGTCCTCGAAGAGGCGTTGATGGGCTTCGCCAACACCTTTGGACTCGGCGCCGAACCAACCGGCGACCGCCCGGCCCCCAACCCCGCCATCAGCAAGAAGGCGATGCCGTCATGAAGAGATCGATCAAGTCCGCCCTGTTGCAGGCGGGAGTCACCCTTGGCGTCGCCGTTGTGGCGACGATCCTCCACAAGACCGGGGTCATCAGCCAGGATCTCACCACGCGCGTGGTCATGATCACAATCGGACTGGTGATCGCCTGGCAGAGCAACGCCCTTCCCAAGGCCCTGCCCATCGGCAGTGCACGATCCCAAGCCTACAAGCGGCTTTCCGGCTGGGCCTTCGTGCTGTCGGGGTTGGCGTACGCGGCCGCCTGGGCCTTCGCGCCGATGGACATGGCCGCAACGCTGTCGATGGCGCCGATGGCGATCGCGATGGTCACGGTGTTTGTCGTCTGTATGTCGAACCGGATCGGCTCGACGAAAGCCGCCGACTAGCGCCGCTCGTTCCAGCCGTAGGCGACCCAGGAGTGACCGCCGACGTTGCGCGCTTCGATGATGTCTGGATCGCCGGCCGGACGGGCCCGCACGGAGCGGCGGGCGCGAACGGCCAGACCGGCCAGGGCCAGCAGCGCGCTGGACATCAGGGCGATGAGGACCACGGTCGCGGCGGCGAATACAGCCAGGATGGCGCCGACGGCCAGGGCCGCGCAGGTCGCCAGAGCCCCGGCCAGCCAGGCCAGGCCCTTGAAGGCCGAACGAGAACCCCCCGCAGAGTTCAGCTTGTCCATCTTGTCCTCGGTGGGCCGCGAGAGGCGCGACCACGGTTACTATTTTGTCGTAACGCGCTGAACGTCAACTGAACACGCGCGTTGCGGGCGCTAATTCACAGGGCGCCTGTTCAGACGGCGCCGACCAGATCCAGCTCCCGCCGTTCTCTCATCGCCGCGTCGAAGGCCGCGTTAATGGCCGCGGTCTTGGTCTCGGCCACCTCGATGAACTCGCTGGGCAGGCCCCGGGCGCGGGCGCGGTCGGGATGGGAGGCCGACACCTGCTGGCGCCAGGCGGCGCGCAGGACCTCGTCGGACACGTCCGGCAGCACGCCCAGGATAACATAGGGATCGTCCACGTCAGCGCCCAGATGGGTGGCCTTGAGCCGGCGGAAGGTCAGGGCGGACATGCCGAACAGCACCGCGACCGCCTCGAGGTACTCCAGCTCGTCCGCCGTCACCGCTCCATCGGACCGGGCGATGTGGAACAGGCCGTCGAGCACGTCCTCCAGCAGCTGCGGGCAGTTGCGATACCGCTTGGCCAGCCGCTTGGCGTAGCTCTCGAATCCCCGCGTGGTCTGGCGGGCCAGATCGTAGAGGCGGTGGACATTGCGCTCCGACCCCGAGTCGGGCTGGAAGACGATGGCGAAGGCGTCGAACTCATCCTGGTCGGCCCGGCCGTCGGCCTTGGCCAGCTTGGCCCCGAGGGCCGTGACGGCGGTCGTGAAGGCGGGGTCCTCCCCCGGAGGGCCGGGAGGACAGTCGGGGCATTCGGCGGCGTCTACGCGACGCGCCGCGAGGCCTGCTATGGTGCGCCAGAAACTCATGGGATCGACTTGCAGCTTATGATCGTGGCGGCGGCATGACAACGGGGCGCGAGGTTACGTCCGGATGGACCTTCTGGATCGACCGCGGCGGCACCTTCACCGACGTGATCGGCCGCGCCCCGGACGGCGAAGAGCAGACGCTCAAGCTGCTTTCGGCCTCGCCCTCCTATCCGGACGCCGCGGTCGAGGCCATGCGCCGCCTGCTGGCGGTTGAACCGGGCGCGCCCTTTCCCGCCGCGCGGGTCGGCGCGATCAAGATGGGCACCACGGTGGCCACCAACGCCCTGCTGGAGCGCAAGGGCGCCCGCACCCTACTGGTGACCACGCGAGGGTTCCGCGATTCGGTGTTGATCGGCGACCAGTCGCGGCCGGAATTGTTCGCCCTCGACATCATCCGGCCCGAGCCCCTCTACAGCGGGGTGGTCGAGGCGACCGAGCGGTTGGCGGCGGACGGAGCGCCGGTTCTGGCGCTGGACGAGGCGGCGCTGACGGCCGACCTGGCCAAGGCCCGCGCCGAGGGCTTCACCAGCGTCGCTGTCGCCTTCCTGCACAGTGATCTCAACCCGGCCCACGAGCTGGCGGCCGGCGACATCGCCCGGACCGCCGGGTTCGGCTACATCGCCCTCAGCCACGAGGTCAGCCCCCTGCCCCGCTTCGTGCCCCGGGCCGAGACGGCGGTGGCCGACGCCTATCTGACGCCGGTGCTGCGGGCCTATGTCGAACAGGTGGCGAACGCCGTCGAGGGCGCGCCCCTGTGGTTCATGACCTCCGCCGGGGCCCTGGTCCGGGCCGAGGCCTTCCGGGGCAAGGACGCGGTGGTCTCCGGCCCCGCCGGCGGGGTAGTCGGGGTGGCGCGGACGGCCCAGAGCGTCGGCAGCGCGGCGGTGCTCGGCTTCGACATGGGCGGCACCTCCACCGACGTCTGCCGCTTCGCCGGGGTGCTGGAGCGGCGGGACTCCGCGAAGGTAGCAGGCGCGAAACTGCGCAGCCCGATGCTGGACGTGGAGACCGTGGCCGCCGGCGGCGGCTCGATCCTGGCTTTCGACGGCTCGCGCGCCCGCGCCGGTCCCGCCAGCGCCGGCGCCGACCCCGGCCCCGCCTGCTACGGCCGGAGCGGTCCGGCGACGGTCACCGACGCCAACCTGGTGCTGGGCCGGCTGGACCCGCGCTTCTTCCCGCCGGTGTTCGGGCCGAAGGGCGATGCGCCGCTCGACCCGGAAGCCGCCCGCGCCCGCCTGGCCGAGCTGGCGGCCGCCATGGGCCTGACCGTGGAAGCCGCCGCCGAGGGTTTCATCGCCGTCGCCGTCGAACAGATGGCCCAGGCCGTGCGCCGCATCTCCCCCGAGCGCGGCTTCGACCCACGCGGCCACGCCCTGGTGTCCTTCGGCGGCGCCGCGGGCCAGGTCTGCTGCCAGGTCGCCGACGCCCTGGGCATCACCGAAGTGCTCAGTCCTCGCCACGCCTCCCTGCTGTCCGCCTGGGGCATCGGCCAGGCGCGGGTGGGGAGTTTGCGGCAGGCGGGGTTGGAGCTGCCGCTCGGTGAGGCCGGTTTGACCGCCGCCGGGACGCTGGCGGCCCGGCTTGAGACCGACGCCCGCGAAGCGCTGGCCGCCCAGGGCGCTGACGCCGGCGCCGTCGAACGCCGCCTTCGCCTGCGCTACGACGGGGCCGACGCGGCCCTGCCGATCGCGCTTGGCGACGCGGCGACCGTGAAGGCGGTCTTCGAGAATGCGCACCAGCGGCTGTTCGGGTTTGTCGAGCCGGACCGGACGGTGCTCATCGCGAGCGTGGAGGTCGAGGCGGGGGCCGCGGACTCTCAAGATTCCGCTCATCCCGGCGAAGGCCGGGACCCAGGAGTTTTTGAGCTGGATCGGCCAGGCTCCAAACGTTCCGAAAAAAGCCTGGGTCCCGGCCTTCGCCGGGATGAGCGGTTAGTTGTGCAAGCCAGCGACCTCACCGCCCTCGACGGCCCCGCCCTGATCATCCGCAGCGACACCCAGATCGCCGTCGCCGCCGGGTGGCGGGCCACAGCCAACGCCGACGGCCTGATCCGCCTGACCCGCGCCACGCCGCTGACCGCCGGCGTCAGCGCCCTGGGCGGCCAGCGCTTCGCGGGCGTCGGTCTCAAGCCGGGCC
>JACRBD010000134.1 GCA_016234625.1 Caulobacterales bacterium
GAGCAGGACCGCCGCCGGAGCAACACTGGCCGTCAAGACATCAGGGCGGGTCCGCCAAACTCCTTCCTCTCCCGGAGGGATGAAACGACCATGTCCGAAAACCGCGAGACTCCCCGCCGGCGCCGCGCGACTATCCCCACATGGACCTGACCCCCGACGCCTGTTACCGCGCCATCGAGACCCGCGACGCCCGGTTCGACGGGCGGCTGTTCATCGGGGTGACCAGCACGGGCATCTACTGCCGGCCGGTCTGTCCGGCGCGGACGCCCAAGCGCGAGAACTGCACTTTCCACCGCTCCGCCGCGGCGGCCGAGGAGGCCGGCTTCCGCGCCTGCCTGCGCTGCCGGCCGGAAACCTCGCCGGACCTGGGGGCCTGGCTGGGAACCTCGGCCACCGTGCGGCGGGCCCTGACCCTGATCGAGGGCGGGGCGCTGGACGAGGGCGATGTCGAGGCCCTGGCCGGACGGCTGGGGGTCGGCGACCGCCAGCTGCGGCGGCTGTTCAAGGAGCACCTGGGCGCCTCGCCCATCGGGGTGGCCCAGACCCGCCGGGTGCTGCTGGCCAAGCAGCTGATCCACGAGACCGACCTGCCGATGGGGGAGGTGGCCCTGGCGGCCGGCTTTGGCAGCATCCGCCGGTTCAACGAGACCTTCCAGCGGCTGTATAACCGCCCGCCCCTGGCCCTGCGCCGTCGCGGCGCGCGGGAGCCGGCGGGCGGGTCAATAAAGCTGCACCTGCGCTACAAACCGCCCTACGACTGGGACGGTCTGCTCAACTTCCTGCGGCTGCGGGCCATTCCCGGCGTCGAGACGGTGGTAGGCGACACCTACAGCCGCACCATCACCGTGGGCCCCGACGCCGGGACCCTGTCGGTCAGCCACGCCGATGACAACCGTTTGTCGGTGGAAATCCGCTTCCCGAAGCTGACCGCCCTGCCGACCATCCTTGCGCGGGTGCGGCGGGTGTTCGATCTGTCGGCCGACCCGCTGCAGATCGGCGAGCACCTGAGCGCCGATCCGGCCCTGGCGGCGATGGTCGCTGCGCGGCCTGGCCTGCGGGTTCCCGGCGCCTGGGAGGGGTTCGAGCTGGCGGTGCGGGCGATCCTCGGCCAGCAAATTGCCGTGCCCGCCGCCGTGAAGCTGGCCGGCCGGCTGGCGGCCGAGTACGGCGAACCTCTGGCCGAGGGCTGGGCCCAGCCGGGCTTGACCCTGACCTTCCCGCGGCCCGAGCGGATGGCCGGCGAGGACATCGCGTCCCTCGGCCTGATGCCCGGCGCCCGGGCGCGGGCCATTTCGTCGATCGCCGCCGCGGTGGCCGCCGACCCGGCCCTGTTCGGGCCCCAGGCCAGCCTCGAGGAGGCGGTCGCCAAACTCCGCGCCCTGCCAGGCATCGGCGAATGGACGGCGCAGTACATCGCCATGCGCCAGCTGCGCGAGCCGGACGCCTTTCCCGCCGCCGACATCGGGCTGATGCGGGCGCTGGAAGTGGACAGCGTGCGGCCCAGCCCCGCCGAGCTGCTGGCCCGGGCCGAACAGTGGCGGCCCTGGCGCGCCTATGCCGCCCTGCACCTGTGGGCTTCCGATACCGTGGTTCTGAAGGCGATCGCCGATGCGAAGCGCGCGGCCTGAGCGCCTCACCCGCAGCTGGCTGGAGACCCCGGTCGCCACCCTGCAGGTTGTCGTCGATGAGGACGCCGTCGTCCGGGTGCTAGACTTCGACAACGACAGCCCGCGCACCCGGCGGCTGATGAAGATCCACTACGGCGACGTCCCGGTGGTGGAAGGCGAGACGCCGAAGGCCATCCGCGCGGCCTTCGACCGCTATTTCGCCGGCGAGCTCGACGCTCTGGCGGACATTCCCTGGCGGGTGGCCGGGACCGATTTCCAGCGACAGGTCTGGCAGGCGCTGACGGAGATTCCCGCCGGCGAAACCCGCACCTACAGCCAGCAGGCCGCGCGCATCGGCCGGCCGGCGGCGGTGCGGGCGGTGGGCCTGGCCAACGGCGCCAACCCGATCGGCATCGTCATCCCCTGCCACCGGGTGATCGGCTCCGGCGGCGCCCTCACGGGCTATGGCGGCGGCCTCGAACGCAAGCGCTGGCTGCTGGCGCATGAGGGGGCGATCTGAGGGGACATGTACCGAAGGTACGTGTCCCCCAAACCCGAGGCCGCTCGATTGGGGGACACGTACCGAAGGCGGTACATGTCCCCTATGCTCTTGCTCCCGCCAGCCTGCTGTCATCATGCTGTCAGCAGGCTGTCGCTAGAACCATCGCCATGAGACGCGCCGACCGACTGTTCCAGATCATCCAGATCCTGCGCCGCGGGCGCGGGCCGACGACGGCTGACGCCATGGCCGAGGAGCTGGAGACCTCCAGGCGGACCATCTACCGCGACATCGCCGACCTGATGGCCCAGCGGGTGCCGATCCGGGGCGAGGCGGGGGTCGGCTATGTGCTGGAGGGCGGCTTCGACCTGCCGCCGCTGATGCTGACGGCCGACGAGATCGAGGCGGCGGTTCTGGGCGCCCAATGGGTCGCCAGCCGGGGTGACCCGGCCCTGTCCCGTGCGGCGCTGGACCTGGTGGCCAAGATCAGCGCCGCCGTGCCCGAACGGCTGCGGCCGCTGATCCTCGACCCCAGCACCCGCTCCGCGCCAAGCAACTGGCACAGGCCGGACGGCCTGGATATGGCCCGGGTTCGCGGCTCGATCCACGCGGGGCTGAAGCTGCACCTGCACTACAAGGACGAGCAGGAGCGGGAGACCCGCCGCACGGTCTGGCCGATCGCCGTGGGCTATATGGACGCCGTCCGCCTGCTGGTCGCCTGGTGCGAGACGCGACAGGATTTCCGCAGCTTCCGGACGGACCGGGTCGTGGACGCGGCCTTCCTCGACGAGCGCTACCCGGAGCGGCCGGCGATCCTGCGAGCCAAGTGGCGCAAGACGCTGGGCAGGCCGAAGGTGGCCTAGCACTTCGCTTAGCCCGGATGACAATTGCCCTTTGGCCTTGATGGAATGATGCGCTCCGGACGTCGGACCTGGTCAAGGACGACCCCTTCGGGGTCGCCGCTGCGCGGCCGCCAAAGGCGGTCCTTGAGCAGGGCCGTCGCCGGAGCAAAACTGGCCGTCAAGACATCAGGGCAGGTGTGCCTAGGGAGTTCAGGCGGACTTCACCCCGCGAACACCGCCGCCACGTCCGCCTCGGTCATCAGCCGGTATTCCCCGGCTGCCAGATCGTCCGGCAGGTCCAGGCCGCCCATGCTCTCTCGATGCAGGGCGACCACATGGTTGCCCACGGCGGCGAACATCCGCCGGACCTGATGATAGCGGCCTTCGGTCAGGGTCAGCAGCGCCTCGGTGGGCGACAGGGTTTCCATCAACGCCGGCAGCAGGGGTTTTGTCTCCCCCTCCAGCATCAGTTCGCCGGCGGCGAAAATCGCCGCCTCCTCGCCGGTCAGGGGCCGGTCCAGCGTGGCCCGATAACGCTTGGCCACATGGTTCTTCGGCGAAATCACCCGGTGCAGCAGACCGCCGTCGTCGGTCAGCAGCAGCAAGCCCGAGGTGTCCTTGTCCAGCCGGCCGATGGTCGAGATGGCCGGGTCGCGCATGCGCCAGCGGGTCGGCAGCAGGTCATAGACCAGCGGCCCGGCCTCCTTGTGCGAACAGGTGACTCCCAGCGGCTTGTGCAGCATCAGGGCGATGCCCGGCGGCGGGTCGATCGGCTTGCCGTCGATGTGCAGCTGGTCCGGCAGGTCGCGAGTGACCGCCACCTTCCGGTCGGCGTCGCGCACCGGCGTCCCGTCCAGGGTGACCCGCCCGTTCCTGGCCAGGGCCTGCATCTCGCGCCGCGAGCCGTAGCCGAGGTTGGCCAGCAGCCGGTCGAGCCGCAGGGTCGGCGCCTTGCTCACTTGCGCGCCTCGAACACCTTGTAGCCGCCGGTGTCGGCGCGCGACGGCGCGGTCTTGAACACCTCGGCCAGCACCTTTTCGTAGGGCAGGTGACGGTTGGCCACCAGCCACAGGGTTCCGCTGCGCCGCAGGACGTCGGCGGCCCGGCGGATGAAGGCCTGGCCCAGCTGCTTGTCCTCGGCGCCGCCATCGTGGAACGGCGGGTTCATGATCACGAAGTCGAGGCTGCGCGACTCGATGACGGCGGTGCGCACGTCGCCCCAGAGGATGGTCGCGCGGGGGTCCTCGACATTGCGGCGCGCGGCCTCGACGGCGCGGCGGTCGCTGTCGATCAGCAGCAGGGACTCGAACTTGGGCGAGGCCAGGGCGGTCTTCGACAGGAAGCCGACGCCCGCCCCGAAGTCGGCGCCCTTGCCGGCCAGCGGTCCCATGGTCTTCGCCAGCAGGGCGCTGCCCGGATCGACCCGGTCCCAGCTGAACACGCCGGGCTGGGTCCAGGCGTTCAGGCCCTCGTGGAAGCGGGGGGCGCCGTCGGCGATGGCCTGGCCGAGGCCCTGGGGCGCGGCCGGCTTGCGGACGACGCAGATGCGGTGATGCCGCCGGCTGTCCTCGCCGACCGTGCAGCCGAAGGTCTCCAGCTCCTTGCGCAGACGCGAGCCGCCCTTGTCCTTGGGCGCGGCGATGGTCATCCGGCCTTCGGGCGAGAGGGCTTTGAGGCTCAGGGCCATGGCGTAGCGCCGCTCCACCGTCCCCGGCGGGGCCAACAGGGTGATGCCCGCCAGCGCCCCTTCGGCCAGGTCCTCAAGACGCTCGGCGCCGGGAACCAGCGGCGAGAACTGCACGGCGCCGGCGACCGGTTCGATCACCTCGCGCGGCGGGGCGCCATAGACGCCAAATAGGGGGGATTGCTCGGTCACGCGGTCCCTATAGCGGCGGATAGCGTGATCGCCACGCCACAATTGCTTTGGCGTTTCCCTGCGTCCTTCGACACGGGCCTTCGGCCCTGCTCAGGATGACGTGCATTTTCAACGTCATGGTGAGCAGCGCGAAGCGCGTGTCGAACCACGCAACCTGCCGGCCTCAGCCGATCGCCACGATCTCCACAGACGCCCCGGCCACCACGGCCTCATCGCCGACGGCCTTGCCCAGCAGCGCCTGACCCAAGGGCGAGATCCACGACACGCTGCCCTTCGCCGGGTCAGCCTCGTCCTCGCCGACGATCCGCCAGGTCTGGCGACGGCCGTCCTCGCGCTCGATGGTCACCGCCTCGCCGAACCGCAGGGTCCCATCGTTCTCGCCGTGCTCGACCAGCTGGGCGGTCGCCCGCCGCTGGGACCAGTAACGCAGGTCGCGGGTAGCGCGGGCCATGGCGGTGCGGTCAGCGCTGACATCGCCGCCGGACTTGGCCGAGGTCATCGCCGCGCGGGCCTCCGCCAACGCCGCCTCGATCAGGGCCAGGCCTTCGGGTGTCACGAGATTGGGGTGAGGCGAAATCGGCCGGTCCGGCAGATCCGCCGCCGTCGACTCGTAGTCCTCTTCCCTGGTGAAGGCGACGCTCATGGCCCTACCGTAGAGGATAAACCTGCCGGGAGTGATCAGTTGTCCGTTCACGAAGCGCCAGCGGTGAAGGGATCTTCGCGAAAAGCCACCCCGCCGTCGTGAGCGGACTCACGCCGATCCGGTGGTCAGCCCTAGTCTCCTATCATCGACCCCGACCGGAGCCTGACATGCGAAATCTGATGCACGCGGCGCGACCGCTGTTGAACGATCTGTTCTCCAGCCTGCTGTTCGCCGCCCTGATCGCCCTGAATGTGGACAAGGAGATCGCCACCGCGGCCGCGATCGGACTGGGCGTGGGGCATGTGGTGCTCTGGATGGCCCTGCGAAAGCCGATCGCGCCCCTGCAATGGGCCAGTCTCGCTTTGGTGCTGACATTCGGGACGGCGAGTCTGTTCCTGCATGACGCCCGCTTTCTGATGGCCAAGCCGACCGTGATCTATCTGATCCTGACCGTAATGATGCTGAAGCGCGGCTGGATGCTGCGCTACATGCCGCCGGTCGCCATCGGTCACGGGGAGGGGCCGATGGTCACGTTTGGCTACGCCTGGGCCGGCCTGATGGCGCTCACCGGGGCGGCCAACCTGGTGATCGCCACCCGGTTTCCGGACGTTTGGCCGGCTTTCGTGGCGATCTTCCCGATGACCTCCAAGATCGCCCTGTTCGCGGTCCAGTTCGCCACCGTACGTCACCTGACGATCCGCAGCGTCCGGGCGAAGCGGGCCCTGTCGGCGGCGGAAGCGGAAGCGGCGTGACGCGTCCCGGGCGCTTTATTCGGCGCGCGGCTCGGCGGCCGGCGGCGCATCCGGTTCCCTGGGCGAGAGGCGGCTGACGATGCCCTTGAGGATCGCCGCGCCCTGGGGGGTGTTGCTCATCGCCTCCAGCATGGCGCCGATGGCTGTGCCGCCCTGGGGCGAGAACAGCTCCCGGGCGTTGCTCATGCCGGTGGTGGCGTCCCCGGCGTTGGCGATGACCTTCACGTCGGCGGACTTGAGCGCCTCGGCCTGGGCCGTGCCAACCAGGACGTAACCGTCGACGCCCTTCAGGGCGACCAGATAGGCCTGGTAGCCCTCGTTGCCGCCGATTTCCTTGGCCAGCACGATCTGCGCTTCGACCGGGGCCAGCTGCATCAGCTTCTCGGCCGTCGCCTTGGCGGCGCCCAGCGCCTCGATACCCTGAGCCTCGCGCTTCTGGGCCTCGAGGCTGCCCTCGGCGATGATGATGGTGGTCTGTTTCTGCTGCTCGGCGCCGACCACCTGCTGGTCACGGGTGATTTCCGCCTGGCGGACTTGTTCGACCCGGGTCACGGCCATCTGGCGTTCCTGGGTCTGCTCCTGGGCCGTGAGGATCTCCTGGTCCGACAGCTGTTTGGCCACGCCGACAGCCTGTTCCTTCTCCGCGGTGCGCTTGCCCACGGCCTCCTCGGCCTCCTGGGCGCGAATGTGGACCGCCTGGCGCGCGACGATCTCCGCCGTCTCGGCCGCCTGGTCGTTCTTGGCCACCTCGACCCGGCTTTCCATCGCGATGTGCGAGATCTTCTTGGCCATGATGTTGTGGATCACCTGGCTGTCGTGGCTGTCGCGGATATCCATCAGCTCCATGGACTTGACCGACTCCACGCCCCATTCCTTGAGCTGCTCGGCGACGTCCTGGGTGAACTGGTCGCCGAACTTGGCGCGTTCGATCATGATCGCGTCGATGGTGTCGGAGGCGAGGATCTTGCGGACGGCGCCCTGGATGATCTGCATGAGCTGCTGTTCCAGCTCGCCCGTCGTCACCACCCGCTGGGCGGCCAGCGCCGTGTTCGAGATGCGGAAGAAGGCCACCACATCGACCACGAACGGGACGCGGTCCTTGTCGTAGGCCTCGTAGTCCTTGAGCGAGAGGCCGAAGTTGCTGACCGGCAGCCGGATCACGTTGACGCCGAACAGCGGCACCCAGCTGGGCCACTGGTAGTAGACGTTGCCGGTCGTCTGGCCGGTGCCATAGGGCGTGGTCTTCCGGCTGCTCTGGACGATGTGCACCATGTTGGTGCTGACCACCCGGCGGAAGAATATCGCCATGAGGATCGATACGCCGACGACGACGAGCGCCGTGGTGATCCCGAGGGATACGAGCTGAGGTATGCCAGACATGTCGTTCTCCGAAGCCGGGTTTCGTTCCGCGGCGAAATACGCCCGAGGCGGCTGATCGGCTCTTGATCGTTCGCCTCCCCTGTCCTTTTGTTCCACGCGGGCGACAGTCGCGGCAAGGTTGTTCCGGACTTCGCCCCTGACTGGGTGGTGCGACGCCCCAAGGCAGGCCATGAACCGAGGATGGCATGAGGCAACCCCGCGAGAGATTGACGGTGCGCCTGCTGCTGATGTCTCCGGCGGGCCGGCTGCTGCTGATGCGCTTCGAGGACCCGCACAACTGCGGCGGCGGCTGGTGCACCATCGGCGGCGGCGTTGATGAGGGCGAGACGATCGAGGAGGCCGCCTGGCGCGAACTGCGCGAGGAAACCGGCCTGACCGAAATGATGCTCGGTCCAAAGGTCTGGATCCGCACCCTGGACCTGATCGTCGAGGGCGAGCCGCGCCGGCTGCTGGAACACTATTTCCTCGCCCATGCGCCGCATGAAGAGGTCGTCGACCATCACTGGACCGAACTCGAACGCCAGATGGTGCTGGCCCTGCGCTGGTGGACGGTCGAGGAGATCACCGCCAGCGACGAGGTTATCTTCCCGATCGACCTGCCGGCCCGCCTTCCGGAGCTGCTGGACGGCGACATCCCGGACACGCCGCTCATTCTCGCCGGTTGATCATGGTTAACCGGGTCTTAACGACCCTGGCCCAGGGTCGGCCCATGCGCCGTCTCGCCGCCTGCCTGATCGTCAGCCTCGCCCTCGCCGCCCCGGCGACGGC
>JACRBD010000136.1 GCA_016234625.1 Caulobacterales bacterium
CGAGCTGATCCGCGATGACGAGGACCTGCTGGCCGACCTCGGCCTGCGCGTCGACTCGGCCAACATCGTCGACTTCGGCCCGGCGGCCCTGGCGAAGGTCAGCGCGGCGCACAAGCGCGAGACCACTGTCCGCCGCAAGCTGGAGGCCATGGCGCGAGCCAACTTCTCCGCCCAGGCCCAGACCCACGCGGCGGTCATCGACATCCTCGAATCCCGCAACCACTCCGACCTGGCCCGGCGGGTCGACGAACTGACCAGCCTGCGCTTCGGCCTGACCGCCGCGACCATCGCCATCGAGGGGCCCGGCCGCACCCCGGCCGGCTGGTACGCCCTGGTCGAGGGCCAGACCGACTTGATCCTGGGCGCCCAGCGCCTCTCCCGCATGGGCTTCCACGCCCCGGCCCGCGGCTTGTTCGGCGAGCGCGGCGAGCAGATCCGCTCCATGGCTCTGGTGCGTATCGCCCTCTGGGAGCCGGGCCGCCAGGGCGTGCTGGCCTTCGGCTCGCCCGACGAGAACGGCTTCACCGCCGACATGGGCGCCGAGCTGGTGGCCTTCCTGGCCCGGGTGGTCGAACGGACGGCGGAACGATGGCCGGTGCTGTGACCATCTTCCCCCTTCCCCCTGGAGGGGGGAAGGGCCGGGGATGGGGGTGGAGGTCCGTCCGTGCCAACGGCGGCGCCGGGCGGACACCCCCCATCACCGCGCGAGCTGACCTTTCACCACCCCCATCCCAACCCCTCCCCCCTCCAGGGGGAAGGGCTTTTGATCGACGCCTCGCATGACCACCGCCACGGAGGCCATGGTCGCCTGGCTGGACCACCTGGCCAACGAGCGCAGGGTCTCGCCACGGACCATCGAGGCCTATCTGGGGGCGGTCTCGCCCTATCTCGCCTTCCTCGAACGGCATCGCGGCGAGTCCCTGGCCGCCGCCGACATGGCGACCATCGCGCCGGCCGAACTGCGCGCCTACCTGGCCCATCGCCGCGACGGCGAGCGGCCGCTGTCGGCGCGGTCGGTGTCCCAGGCCCTGTCGGCCGTGCGCTCGTTCCACGGCTTTCTCGACCGCCGGCTGGGCATTCCCAACGCCGCGCTGGCGCTGGTGAAGGGGCCGCGCGTCAAGCCGTCCGCCCCGCGGCCCGTCACCGAGGACCAGGCGCGCGGCCTGATCGAGGAGGCCGCCTGCGATCCCGAGCGCGAGGGCTGGGCCGCCCTGCGCGACGAGGCGGTGCTGACCCTGCTGTGGGGCTGCGGCCTGCGCATCAGCGAGGCGCTGTCCCTGAAGCGGTCGGACGCGCCGCTGGGCGACTCGCTGCGCATTCTCGGCAAGGGCTCCAAGACGCGCATCGCGCCAGTGCTGCCGGCCGTGCGCGAGGCGATCAACGCCTATCTGGCCGCCCTGCCCTTCGCGCTTGACCCCGATGAGCCGCTGTTCCGCGCCGCCCGGGGCGGCCCCTTGAGCCCCCGCCATGTGCAGGCGACCATGCAGCTGCTGCGAGGCCGCCTGGGCCTCTCCGACCGCGCCACGCCCCACGCCCTGCGCCACAGCTTCGCCACCCACCTGCTGGGCGCCGGCGCCGACCTGCGCTCGATCCAGGAACTGCTGGGACATGCGTCGCTGTCGACGACGCAGAAGTACACGGCGGTCGATGCGGCGGGGCTACTGGGGGCCTACGCGAAGGCGCATCCGCGGGCCTAGGGAGGAATAGCTCTCGGCCCAAGGAGGAGACGCCCCCGCTCCTATGGGGCGAACCACTGGGCTAGCTCTTGCCCGAGCGGATCTCCCGCCCGCACCACATAAGCCCAACCTTCAAACGGTCCGTCTTTCGACTCTTGGGCCCAAGCTGTGACGCCAAGAAGCTGGCCCTTCCGCCACACCCGACCACCAAGTCCAGCGCGACTCTCCCAGTGTTCCTGCTCGAACTCCGCCGCAACCGCGTCAATGCCCACTGAGGGTCCGACATAGTGGAGGACACATCCGCTCTGGCCGGACAAAACGGTAACTTCCACTTCGATGTCCTCAGCGGTCGCCAGGGCATAAGTGCGTTGATCAGGTTCACGTGGAGGCTGGCTGGACTGCGCCAATCCCAATCGTTCGAGGATTGGATCGCCTGCAAAAGCCCCCGCTCCGCCAACCAATGGCGCACAAAAATCAAAGATGATTGCGGGGGCGGCTTCTTGAATAGGCGGCTTGGCCACCGCCGCCGTCGCCTCTCCGAATAGGAAAACCGACAACAGAACTGCGTAGAGGTAATTCATACGCATCGCCTCACAGACTGGGGACCAACGAACCCTTCGGCTAGTAAATCGAACAATGCAACCTCAAGTCACGCGTCACCCGGAGTGGAACTCCCGCCCCACTCAACATTGAGCTCCAGCTACCTCACGCCTGCATCGTCCACCCCTCCACGCCCATCGCCGCCTGACGCAGGGCCTCGGAGCGGGTGGGGTGCGGGTGGCAGGTGCGGGCGACGTCCTCGGACGAGGCGGAGAATTCCATGGCCACGCAGTATTCGGCGATCATGTCGCCGACGTTGGGGCCGATCATGTGGACGCCGAGGATTCGGTCGGTCTTCGCGTCGGCCAGCACCTTCACGAAGCCCTCGCCCTCGTGGTTGATCTTGGCCCGGCTGTTGGCGGTGAAGGGGAACTTGCCGACCTTGTAGGCGACGCCCGCGGCCTTCAACTCCTCCTCGGTCTTGCCGACCGTGGCGACTTCCGGGGCGGTGTAGATGACGCCGGGGATCAGGTCGTAGTTCACATGGCCGGCCTTGCCCGCGATCAGCTCGATACAGGCGACGCCCTCGTCCTCGGCCTTGTGGGCCAGCATCGGGCCGCTGGTCACGTCGCCGACCACCCAGACGCCGCCGACGCCGGTCTTGAAGTGATCGTTGCTGATCACGCCGCGCTTGTCCGGCGTGATCCCGACCGTCTCCAGGCCGAGGCCCTCGGTGAACGGCCGCCGACCAATGGCCACCAGCACATAGTTGGCCGCCAGGGTCTGGGGCTCACCGCCCTTGACCGGCTCCATGGTGATCTCGACGCCGCTGGCGCTGGCGACCGCGCCGGTGACCTTTTGGCCCAGCTGGAACTTGAAGCCCTGCTTGGTCAGGGACCGCTGGAAGGTCTTGGCGGTCTCCTCGTCCATGCCCGGGCAGACGCGGTCGAGGTATTCGACGACCGTCACCTCCGCGCCCAGCCGGCGCCAGACGCTGCCCAGCTCCAGGCCGATGACGCCGGCGCCGATGACCACCAGGTGGCCCGGCACTTCGGTCAGCGACAGGGCGCCGGTGGAATCGACGATGCGCTTGTTGTCGACCTCGACGCCGGGCAGCGGGGTCGGCTCCGAGCCCGTGGCGATCAGGATGTTCTTCGCCTCCAGCACGGTCTCGGCGCCATCGACGGCCTTCACCACCACCTTGCCCGGCCCGTCGATGCGGCCCCAGCCCTTGATCCACTCGACCTTGTTCTTCTTGAACAGGAACTCGATCCCCTTGGTCAGGGCAGTCACGCTCTCGTCCTTCTGGGCCATCATCTGGGCCAGGTTGAGCCTTGGCTTGACCTCGATGCCCAGCTTGGCGAACTCACCGCCGGCCGCGGCTTCATAGAGTTCCGAGGCGTGCAGCAGGGCCTTTGACGGCATGCAGCCGACGTTCAGGCAGGTGCCGCCGAGGGTCTCGCGGCCCTCCACGCAGGCGACCTTGAGGCCCAGCTGGCCGGCGCGGATCGCCGCGTTGTAGCCGCCGGGGCCGCCTCCGATGATGACGACGTCGTATTGGGCCATGGATGGAGCCGCCTGTTCGCTGTGCGCACAACATATGGGGCCAATTCGCCCCCCGCGCGAGGCGGTTTAAGGCGCCGGCTCTCTAGGTCAACCGGCCCTGTTCAAATAGCAGCAGCACGAGGCCGGTCATGACCAGCCAGACGACGAAGGCGTTGGTCGTCCGGCGCCGGCCCAGGCGGTCGGCGTCATCTGTCGGCGGCAGCGCCTTGCTCGCCCAGGCGAGATAGGCGGCTTGCCAGGCGGCGTTCAGGAGGAAGGCGGCGACCGCGGCCTTCAGCAGCGGCGCGAGCAGCAAGCCGGCCAGGGTGGTCAGGGCGCCACCGATCCAGAGGGTCCAGCCGCGCAGGCGCTCGGCCGCGCTCGTCGGCTCGCCGTCGATGGCGGCCAGCGCCTTGTCGAGAAAGCTGTTGGTATGGGCGGCCCGCAAGGTCAGCAGGCCGCCCACGACATAGAACAGGCCGACACCGCGCGCGATCCAGCAGAGGATATCGAGCGCGCCGTCGGCCATGAAGCGTTACTTGCCCCGTTCGGTCAGCCAGATCAGGATCGCCATCACGACCATCCCGCCGATGATGTAGTAGTCATACTGAAGCTCGGCCTTGGTGAACACCGTCTGGTAGGCGGGCAGCTTATGCATGAACCACCAGGTCGCGACGTCCGCCACCACGGCCAGCATGAACACACCCAGCGCCTTGCCGCCGGTGAACAGCCGCCAGGCCGCGATCAGCAGCAGCAGCGTCACCGCCCCCCAAATGGCCAGCTGCCACCAGGGTGTCGCGTCCCACAGCGGAATCATCCGCTGCATCTCGGCCGGAACCGTGGTCAGCTTGCCAAGTTTGTGCATGGCGTTCATGCCGCCCATCAGGCCGCACATGCCGGCATAGGCCAGCACGAGCGCGCCAAGCACCCATCGTAGAACCTTCATGTCGTTTGCTCCCCCGAGCATCAGCCGCACGTTGTGGCGGCCTCTGAACGGCAGGCTGGCCTCAAGCTGCCGCCACGTCAAATCCGCTCGCCTGTCAGCCTCTGTTGACCCGGGCGTCGATTTCGCCCGGTTTCCGCCGTTCCGTGAGGGCGAGACAGAAGAAAAGGCCAAGCAGAACGCCCGCTTCGACCTTCAGGACGATCACCAGGGCGGCGCCCTTCGCAGGCGAAAACCCGACCTCGACCTGAGCCCGGCCGACGAATATCCGGCTCGCCGCATCGAGGACCAGTGGCGCCGCGACGACCCAGAGAGCGCCGACAGCCCGACCTAACCGGGCAGCGACAGCGAGCCGGTCATGACGCCGGACCGTTGCGCGACATGGACGGGCCTGGCCACGCGCCTGCACCGTCGTCTAGGGCGGGTCCACAATCAGCGCGACGAGGGCGTAGATCAACGCTGCGGCAGTACCAAAGCCCGCCGCCAGGATGGCGAACGCCAACAGCGAGCCGACCGCGACCTCGCTCATCGAAGGGCCGGCGCGTCTTCGAAAGGCGGCGAGATAGCTCGCCGCCACGCTGCCGCCGACAAAGAACAGGACCCCGGCGAGCGCCATCCGCCCGGGAGACGCGGCCGGTATCGGCTCGTCGTCGGGCTCGGGTGTCCGGGCGTCCCGCCGCAGCAGCGTGCGGGCTTCCTGGACATCCCCTTCCGGCGCGGTCAGCCGGAATCCTCCGAGCGCCAGTTGCTCAAGGGGCATGACCGCGCCGTAGTGCTCATCGCACACGGCTGCATCGATGCCGATGGAGCGCAGCATGCCCGCCGCGATCTGGGCTTCCTGCAACGACGAGAACCGTTTGACCTCGGCCAGAGCCATGCCGCCAGCTTGGCCCGGCGGAACGCCGTTCGTCCAGTGGCGTCAGACTGCCACGTCCGCCGACCAGTCGATGACGGTCAGGCCATCGACGTGGTCGAAGTGATGCAGGTCCGCGGTAAGGACCGGCCAGCCCCGCGCCCGTGCCTGGCCCGCAATCAGCGTGTCTACAACACCGGCTGGCCTGCCCTGCGAACGCCGAGCGATCCGGATTTCCGCCGCGGCGAGAGCATCGGGCTTCGCCCACGCCCTGACCGTCACGAAACGGAGCAATTCCTCAAGACGGTTCAGGTGTTCGGCCGGTCGATGACTGACCATCGCGCCATAGGCCAGTTCGTGGAACACGAAGGCGCACAGATTGAGTTCGATACTGGCCGCCAGGTCGAGGAAGCGGTCACGCGCGTTCGGCCGGGTTCCTCGAAGGACATCGACCAGGACGCAGGTATCGACCGAGAGGCTCACGAGTCGAAGTCGAACTCACGCCATTGCAGGCGCTCGGCCGACGGAAATGGAAAAGGAAAGGGCTCATCACACATGCCGTCCAGCCGCGCCCAGAAGGCCGCGCGCTCTTCTGGCGTCATTGGAACAGGACGCTTCACAGGTTCAAGGATCACGCCGTCGGCTTCCTTTCGGATGCTGACTTCCGTTCCCTCAAACTGCAATTCGGTGGGCAGACGGACGCCTTGGCCATGCTCGTCGGAAAACAGCCTGGCCTGAAACTTCCGTGTGGCCGGATGAAACCGGCGGCCTTCTTCCTTGAAGCCAGACATGAGCGCCTCCGCACCTGCGATCCACAGATACGCCTGACACAAACGCCCGTCAAGATCGTTAGACGTCCAACAACAACCTCTGCGGGTCTTCGATGGCTTCCTTGACCTTGACCAGGAAGGTCACCGCGCCCTGGCCGTCGACCACGCGGTGGTCATAGCTGAGGGCGAGATACATCATCGGCCGGACCACGACCTGGCCGCCGACGACCATCGCCCGGTCCTTGATGGCGTGCATGCCCAGGATGCCGGACTGCGGCGCATTGAGGATCGGGGTCGACATCAGCGAGCCGTAGATGCCGCCGTTGGTGATCGAGAAGGTGCCGCCCTGCATGTCCTCGATGGCCAGGTGGCCGTCGCGGGCCTTCCTGCCCAGGGCGCCGATGGCCTTCTCGATGCCGGCCAGGTCCAGGCCGTCAGCGTCGCGCACGACCGGGACCACCAGGCCCTTCTCGGTGCCGACGGCGATGCCGATGTCGTAGTGGTTCTTGTAGACGATGTCCTGGCCGTCGATCTCGGCGTTGACGTCCGGCACCGCCTGCAGGGCCGCGACGCAGGCCTTCACGAAGAAGCTCATGAAGCCGAGCTTGACCCCGTGCTTCTTCTCGAACGGGTCCTTGTACTGATTGCGCAGGGCCATCACCGCGCTCATGTCGACCTCGTTGAAGGTGGTCAGCATGGCGGCGTTGTTCTGGGCCTCCTTCAGCCGCCGCGCGATGGTCTGGCGCAGGCGGGTCATCTTCACCCGCTCCTCGCGCTCGTGCAGGGCGCGCGGGGCG
>JACRBD010000006.1 GCA_016234625.1 Caulobacterales bacterium
GGGGGTCATGTCGTATGCCATGCAGCGACGGTAGGCGGGCCGAGACGCGAAATCCGCCCGGTTCTTGCGCCGCCGAAAACTATTTCGCCGCCAGCATAGCGTGGCCGCCCGCCTTGGCGAACCGGGCGGCGCGCGCCATCTTCGCGGCGATGAAAAAGCCCGTCGTGAGAAAGCGCCCGTCGCCGAAGGAGAAGCAGCGGGTCGGCGCGCTGTTCGACCGGTTTCAGACCCTGTCGGACGATCCCCGCACCGAACTGGCCTTCCAGGACCCCTTCACCCTGGTGGTAGCCGTCGCCCTGTCAGCCCAGGCGACGGATGTGCAGGTCAACAAGGCCACCGCGAAGCTGTTTCCCGTGGCGAGCACGCCGGAAGCAATGTTGGCGCTCGGCGAGGCGGGGCTGATCCCCTACATCAACTCCATCGGCCTGTTCCGCAACAAGGCGAAGAACGTCATCGCCCTGTCGCGCATCGTGCTCGAGAAACACGGCGGCCAGACGCCGCTGAACCGCGCCGACCTGGAAGCCCTGCCGGGCGTGGGCCGCAAGACCGCCAGCGTGGTGCTTAACGAGCTGAGCATCGAGCCGGCCATCGCCGTGGACACCCATGTGTTCCGCGTCGCCCACCGGCTGAAACTGTCGGAGGGCAAGACCCCGGACAAGGTCGAGGCCGACCTCATGGCCATCGTGCCGCGGCCCTACCTGACGCGAGCCCACCACTGGCTGATCCTGCACGGCCGCTACACCTGCCTGGCGCGCAAACCGAAGTGCGAAAGATGCCAGGTGCGCGACCTGTGCCCCTCGGCGGAGCTGTTCCTGGGCGGCTAGAGCTCGTCGCGCCGCCAGGTCGGCAGGTTGTCGAAGATCTTCACGCCCAGGCCGAGGTGCAGCAGAAAGCCCAGGGCCATGACGGACGGAACGCCGATGAACATGGCCGCCCTCAAGCGATAGACCAGTTCGCCCTGCCAAAGGGGCAGATAGACCGTCCGACCGTGATCGATCAGCGGGATCACCGCCTCCGCCGTCGGCGCCGCTGCCCCGTCCCGCATCGCCAGGCCGTAGGCGGCGAAGAAGGCCAGGCCAATCAGCCAGACGCCCAAGAAAAGCACCGTGTAGAGGGTCCTCACCATGCTTCGCCAGCCGCCCCGCCGCGGTTCGATGAGGCTGGAGGTTTCCGCTGTGGTGAGGATCGAGGCCGGCGGCGCGAGTGAAGCCCGGAACGCGGTCTCGGTCGTGTGCGTCAGACCCAGGCTGCTCAGCAGGTTGAAGAACCCGATGCCTACGAGCGCCAGGAACCATGGAAGCGCCCGCGGTTCGGCGGGCGAGAAGTTGAACGACGCCACCAGCCCGAAGAGGACCATCGCCGCCAAGGTTCCAGTCGCCATGAGCCACTGACCGGGGCTCGCGCCGGACCAGCGCCATCGTGTCGCCCGACGGCGCAGGACGATGATCGTCGTCATGACCAGGGCCAGACCGCCGGCGACCAGGAGTTCGGTCTCGATGGTCAGCCCGGAGCCGAGCATGAACATCACCATCATGCCGACATGGAAGACGAACATCAGCTTCATGTCGAAGGACATGGGCTGTCGTCCTGGTTTGTCTGTCCGGCTCATGGCGCCCTCGCCTTTCGACTCCGCGAGTCCAGTCAGACCCCGGCTGGATCGCACGCGAAACCCGTATCAGATTGCCCGCTTCACCGCCGCCGCGAACACCGCCCCAGCTTCCGGCGCGTGTTCCAGGAACAGGTCAGGCTCGATGGCTTCCAGTTCCATCACCCGCAGGGATCCGTCCGGGTGGCGGATGAGATCGACGCGGCAGTAGGTCAGCGGACCAGGGGTCGCCGCCAGAACCTGCTCAGCCACGGCCAGCGCGCCCGCCGACGGCGTGATCGGGCCGATGGTCGAACCGAACTGCGGCTGGACACGGAAGTCGCCGGCCTTGGCCACCTTGCCGATGGCGTGACTGAAGACTTCGTCGAAGAACAGCAGGGAAATCTCACCCTCGCCGGAGACCGACGGCAGGAAGGGCTGGATCATCGCCGCACCGGACGGACCGTTGATCAGTTTTTCGCCGGCGGACAGCTTCACCGTCTCGTGCGAACCGCCGGACACTTGCGGCTTGACCACCAGCGTGTCGGCGCCCAGCTCCGCCCGGGCCCGGGCGACCGCAGCATCGTCGGCGTGATCCGCGAACACCGTCGGCACGACTGGCACTCCGGCGGCCCCGAGATCGGCCAGATAGGTCTTGGTGGTGTTCCAGCGCAGAACGGTCGCCGGATTGAGGGCCTTCACGCCCCGCGCTTCCAGCGCGTCCAGCATCGCCAGCCAGTCGGCGGCGTCCTGGTGATAGCCCCAGGCCAGCAGCGGCAGGACGGCATCGACCTCCGCATTGCCCGCCTTGGGCCATTCCATGGAAACGACCTCCAGCCCCGCGCCGGCGAGAGCGGCGGTCAGCCGGTCGAAAGCCGGCCCCCAGACGCGGACGTACGGATTGTGGGCGGCGGGGGTGAGCAGGGCGATGCGGGCCATGTATTCGGCCTACTTGAGGCCCAGCCGCGCGACAAGACCGGGTTTGCCCCGCAAGGCCTAGTCCTGTAACGAGCCCCATCTCCTTCACAAGGCCAGAATCCCCGACATGCCCGAGCTTTACGACGTCGCCGCCATCGGCAACGCCATCGTCGATGTGATCGCCCCCTGCGACGACGCCTTCCTGGCGGCCCAGGGCCTGGTGAAGAACTCGATGCAGCTGATCGACGAGGATCAGGCCGAGGAGCTCTACAGCCACATGGCGCCGGGGATCGAGACCTCGGGCGGCTCCGGCGGCAACACCGTCGCGGGCGTGGCCAGTTTCGGCGGCCGGGCGGCGTTTCTGGGCAAGGTGGCCGACGACCAGCTGGGCGAAGTCTACGAGCACGACATGCACGCCATCGGCGTGGCGTTCGACTCCCGGCCTCTGGTCGGCGGCCCGCGCACCGCGCGCAGCCTGATCAATGTCACCCCCGAGGGTCACCGCACCATGTGCACCTTCCTGGGCGCCTCGACCGAGCTGGGGCCGGATGACATTGACCCCGCGATGATCGAGCGGTCGAAGATCGTCTTCCTCGAGGGCTATCTTTTCGATCCCCCTGAAGCCCGGCGCGCCTTCGCCAAGGCCGCCGGCCTGTCGCGGGCGGCCGGCCGGCTGATGTCGATCACCCTGTCCGATTCCTTCGTTGTCGAGCGTCACCGCGACGTGCTGCTGGGCTTCATCGAGACCGAGTGTGACATCGTCCTGGCCAACGAGGCCGAAGTGAAGGCGATGTTCCAGACCGACGACTTCGACACCGCCGCCGCCGCCCTGGCCGCCCGCACGCGCATCTGCGCCGTGACCCGGGGCGAGGTCGGGTCGATCGTGTTCGCCGGAGGCGCATCGCACGTCATCCCCGTCTATCCGGTGGAAAAAGTCGTGGACACGACCGGCGCCGGCGACCAATACGCGGCGGGGTTTCTGCTGGGCGTGGCCCGCGGACGGTCGATGGACGTCTGCGGCCGGCTGGGCGCCCTGGCCGCGGCCGAAGTGATCGGCCACTACGGCCCCAGGCCCCAGGTCTCGCTCGAGGCCCTGGCGAAGGCGGAAGGACTGTTCTGATGGCCCGCACGGCCGAGGTGGTTCGCGAGACGAAGGAGACGCAAATCCGCGTCTGGATCGATCTCGACGGAACCGGGGAGGCCACGGTCTCCACCGGCATCGGTTTCTTTGACCACATGCTGGACAGCTTCGCCCGCCACGGCGGCTTCGACCTGAAGGTCGAGACCAAGGGCGACCTGCACATCGACATGCACCACACCGTCGAGGACACCGGCATCGTGCTCGGCCAGGCGGTGGGCAAGGCGCTGGACGGCTTCAAGGGCGTCCGCCGGTTCGGCTCGGCCTATATCCCCATGGACGAGACCCTGTCGCGCTGCGCCCTGGATCTTTCCAACCGGCCCTATCTGATCTGGAAGGTGGCCTTCAGGACGCCGAAGGTCGGGGACATGGACACCGAGTTGTTCAAGGAATTCCACCACGCCTTCGCCATGAACGCCGGCACCTGCGTGCATCTGGAAACCCTCTACGGCGACAACAGCCACCACATCGCCGAGAGCGGCTTCAAGGCCCTCGCCCGCGCTTTGCGGGCGGCGGTGGAGCTGGATCCCAAGACCCATGGACGCGCGCCGTCCACCAAGGGCTCGCTCTAGGAAATCTCCATGCAGAGCGTCGCCCTGATCGACTACGGGTCGGGCAACCTGCGCTCGGCCGAAAAGGCGCTCCGCCGCGCGGCGGAGGGGCTCGGCTCGCCCGTGGGCATCATCGTGACCGATGACCCGGACGTGGTCGCCAGGGCCGACCGCCTGGTGTTGCCAGGCGTGGGGGCTTTCGCCGCCTGCATGAGCGCTCTGTCCTCGCGGGACGGACTGATCGCCGCCATGACCGAGGCGACGATCGCGAGAGGCCAGCCTTTCCTTGGCATCTGCGTGGGCATGCAGCTGCTGGCCGATCGCGGACTGGAGTTCGGCGAGACGCCGGGCCTGGGCTGGATCGCCGGCGACGTGGCGCGGCTGACGCCGGCCGACCCAGCCGCCAAGATCCCACACATGGGCTGGAACAGCCTCGAGAGCCTGGCCGGCAACCCGCTGCTCGCGGGGCTCGGCGAGGGCTCGCACATGTACTTCACCCACAGCTTCGCCTTCGCACCCAAAGATCCGTCACACGTCATCGCCAGTGTCGACCACGCTGGCCGCTTCGCCGCGGCGGTGGCGCGAGACAACATCATGGGGGTGCAGTTTCACCCCGAGAAATCCCAGACCCAGGGGCTGAGGCTGCTGGCGAACTTCCTGGAGACGCCCGCGTGATCCTTTATCCGGCCATCGATCTGAAGGACGGGCGCTGCGTGCGTCTGCTGCACGGGGACCTGAACAGGGAGACCGTGTTCAACAATTCGCCCGCTGATCAGGCCAGCCTGTTCCAGAAGCAGGGATTTTCCTGGCTGCATGTGGTCGATCTGAACGGCGCGGTCGAGGGCCGTCCGGTCAACGCCGCCGCCGTGGCCGATATCCTGGGCGCGGTGTCGATCCCGGTGCAGCTGGGCGGCGGGGTGCGGACCATGGCCGCCATCGAGGGCTGGGTTGAAGCGGGCGTCAGCCGGGTGATCCTGGGCACCGTGGCGGTCAAGGACCCGGCCCTGGTCAAGGCCGCGGCCAGGGCCTGGCCGGAACAGATCGCCGTGGCCATCGACGCCCGCGACGGCATGGTCGCCACCGAGGGATGGGTCGGCGGCTCGGACCTGGGCGTGATCGAACTGGCCAAACGCTTCGAGGACGCCGGAGTCGCCGCCTTGATCGTCACCGACATCGGCCGCGACGGGGCCATGACCGGGGTCAACATCGACCAGGTGGGCGAAGTCGCCGATGCGGTAGCCCTTCCGGTAATCGCCTCGGGCGGCATCGCCTCGGTGCGGGACATCGCGCTGTTGAAGGCCCGCAAGGGCGTCGCCATCGCCGGCGCGGTGCTTGGCCGGTCTCTTTATGAGGGCGCGGTCGATCCGCAAGCCGCCCTGAAGATCGCGGGATGAGATGCTGAAGGTCCGCGTCATTCCCTGTCTCGACGTAAAGGACGGCCGCGTGGTGAAGGGCGTCAACTTCGTCGCCCTGCGCGACGCCGGCGACCCGGTGGAGCAGGCCGCCGCCTATGACGCGGCGGGGGCGGACGAGCTGATGTTTCTCGACATCACCGCCAGCCACGAGGGCCGGGGCGCGATCCTCGACGTCATCGCCCGCACGGCCGATGTCTGTTTCATGCCGGTCTCGGTCGGCGGCGGGGTGCGTACGGTCGAGGACGCCCGGCGGCTGCTGCGGGCCGGGGCCGACAAGGTCTCGATCAACACCGCCGCCGTGGAGGACCCGGACCTGGTCGCCCGCATGGCCGACGCCTTCGGCTCGCAGTGCGTGGTGGTGGCGGTGGACGCCAAGGCGCGGAATGACGGCGGCTGGAACATCTTCACCTACGGCGGTCGCACCGACACCGGCATCGACGCGATGGAATTCGCCACCCGGGCGGTCGAGAAGGGCGCGGGCGAGATCCTGCTGACCTCGATGGACCGGGATGGCGCCAAAACCGGCTACGACCTGCCATTGCTTCGGGCGATTACCGGCGCGGTCAGCGTGCCGGTGATCGCCAGCGGCGGGGCAGGCAATGTGCAGCACTTGGTGGACGCGGTGAAACAGGGCGGCGCCGACGCGGTGCTGGCGGCCTCGATCTTCCACTTCGGAGAGGTCTCGATCCCTCACGCCAAATGCGCCATGGCCGCGGCGGGCATTCCGGTGCGCGCCGTCGAGGAGAAGGCCGCATGAGCCGATTATCCGACGTCATCGCCCGGCTCGAGGCTGTGATCGAGAGCCGCAAGGGCGGCGATCCGACGACTTCCTGGACAGCGAAGCTGCTGACTGATCCCGCGCTCGCCGGCCGCAAGCTGATCGAGGAAGCCGCCGAGGCTGTCGAGGCGGCGGAGTCCGGAGATCATGACCATCTGGCCGCCGAGGGGGCGGATGTCCTCTACCACCTGCTCGCCCTGCTGGCGGCGGCGGGCGTGTCGCCGGATAAGATCGCTGCGAAGCTGGAGGCCCGTGAAGGGACCTCCGGCATCGCCGAAAAAGCGTCGCGTCCGTCCGGGGACAGGTGATCCAGTCCCCGAACCCTAGGCGGCGATCAAACCCAGCCGTTCCGCATCCGCCGTCGCCGACAGCTCCAGCGCCGCGAACATCTCCGTCCGGTCTGGACCCAGCTTCGGCGGATAGTATTTCTGCTTCAGGGCCCGTGGCTTGATCCAGGTTCCCAGCACCGACCCCAGGGTCGCCGGCCGCTTGAGCCAGGCGGAGGACGGCTCAAGCATATGAAAGCCGCGCATGAAGGCCCGCAGAAGGGCCGGGTCTGATCGGATCGCCGGGGCGATGGCGTCTTCAGCGAAACTCTTCATCAGCCTGGCCTTGAGCCGGGGTCGGTAGGCGGGATCGAGCGTATTGCGCGCGCGGCGGATGGCCTGGCGGTCCTGATCGCGCATGGCGCGGAAATAGGGCCTCAGACCCTCGTCCACGGCCGCCTGATAGGCCAGGGCGCGGGCCGCGGGATCGGCCGAGACGGCAAGGGCGTCGCGGATCATGTAGGTCTCGATCGCCGCGAACGAACAGCCGCGACCGTAGAGCGGATTGGTCCGCGCCAGGCCGTCGCCGGCGAAGAACAGGTTCAGCGCGATCGGCTTGCCGTCCCTGACCGTCGAGCGCCAACGGCTCTTGAGGTCGCCCATGCCGAACACCTTGCTGATCGGCGACGACCGGTCCGCTGCGATCCACGGCGCGATGCCCGGGATCAGGCCACAGATCCTGTCGAAGGTTTCCGGTCGCATGACCGCCAGTCGCAGGGTCTCCTCGATCTCGGGCACCGACAGGGTCACTGAAAAGCAGCCGTTGTCGCCGGGAAACACCCCGTACTTGATGAATCCCATATCCGCCGCGCCGGGCGCCGGACCGCGCGCGGGCGGTGTCCGGCCGGGCAGCAGCCGCCAGTGGCGGGTGTAGTAGAGAATGCCGGCGTCTTCGCTTTCCTCGTCCCAGCTGACGCCATGCTCGGCCAGCCAGTCGAAGCCCTGCGCGGTGCGTCCGGCGGCGTCGATGACCACATCGGCCCGCTCCTCGCGTTCGGTCTCGCCATCCTGGAGCCGGAGGCCCTCGCAGACGAACCGACCCTCGGCGTCGAGACCGCCCAGCAGCCCGGTAACGTTGACGTTGCTGTGCAGGGTCACGCCCGGCATCCGCTCCACATAGCGGCGGATGACCAGCTCCAGCGTCGTCCGGCGGCTGGTGATGACTGTCAGAACTTCGTCGCCCGGCGCGGGGCGGTAGCGATCCTTGCTGGCCAGCGGCAGACCGTCGGCGAATTTCATCTCCTGGCAGCCGGCGTCGCGCAACTCGCCGAGCAGGACGGGGTGGTGGTCCAGTAGCAGGTTGCGAAGGCGGGCGAGGAAGGCGTGGCTGTGACGCAGATGGCCGACGCCGCGCCGGTTCCAGTCGGCGAACGCCTCGTCGGCCCCGCCCGACGGGGTCGGCGGATCACGCTCAAGCACATCGACCTGCCGGTCCGGTCCGGCCAGCGCCAGGGCGGAGAACAGGCCGGCCATGCCGGCGCCAATCACCAGAATTCGTTCCATCGTCGCACCTGCCCCCAGGATCGGTGGCGACTATGACGGGGCGGGACCCCTCCAACCAGTATGACGCGAGGTCATGCGCGCGCTTTTCGTTTCAGGGCGACATACAGCGCCCCTTCGCCGCCGTGGCGGCGGTGGGCCTGGGAAACCCCGGCGACGATGGCCCGCAAAGGCGCCGCAGCCAGCCACTCAGGCGTGAACCGGCGCAGCACGCCGTCGCCCTGGGTTCCCTTGCCGGTGATCACCAGCACCTCGCGGAAGCCCTCGTCCCAGACCCTCAGCAGGTAGGACTCCAGCGCCGACCGGGCGCGGTCGTGGGTCATCCCGTGCAGGTCGATGCGGGCTTCAAGCGGCCCAAGACCACGGACGATCCGCTTGTGACGGCCAGGTTCGATAGCTTCCGGCGGTCGCGCGGGCCTGGGAGTGCCAGCGGCCGGCGCTTTCGGCACCGGCAGGTGTGCCGGCGCGCCTTCCACGGGTGGAAGCATGGCCTTCGGTGCCGCGCGGCCGGGCAACGGACGCACAGTGGCCGTCACATGGCCCCAGAGATGCGCCTCCTCCGCCTTCAGCTTGCGCGGCATGGCCTCACGAGCCTCCCGGCGCGACCGGAACCAGGCGGTACATCCGCAGTACGTGGCGGACCCGGCCGGCCTCGGCGCCGGCGGCGTCGCCCCGGCCCATGTAGAGGTCGGCCCGCACCTCGCCCTTGATCGCCCCGCCGGTGTCGAGCGCCATCACCAGGCGACGGTACACAGGAAAGGCGCCGCTGAGGGCCGGCGCGCTGGCGTCGATCCAGAACAGCTCGCCCATGTCATGGCGGCTGGCGTCCACGGCGATGGCCCGGCCCGCCGGCAGGGATACCCCGGCCGCGCCGGCCGGATCGCGGTCGTCGTCCGGAGCGAGGCTGAAGAACACATAGCGGGGATTGAGCCGCATGATGGCGTCGGCCTCTTCGCCACGGTGGGCGGCCAGCCAACCGCGAATGCTGTCTCCGGAGGTCTCGTTGTCCTTCAGCAGACTCTTTTCGCGCATGGGCCTGGCGATCCCGGCGAAGGGACGGCCGTTGTGGGCGGCGAAGGCGGCCCGCTGGCGCTCGCCGTTCGGGAAGGTCAGAACACCCGAGCCCTGGATCTGCAGGAAGAACAGCTCCTCGGGCCGCATCCAGGCCAGCACCGCGCCGAGGCCTTCCGTTTCGATTGTCACGCGGTCAGGGTAGGCGCGCAGTTGGCCGTCAACGCGTTGGCTGACCCGCGGCGGCTCCATGGCCGCTGCCGCGTCGGTGGCCGTCGACGTCACCAAGTCATCGGGTCTAGCGCGAACGGGGGCAGAGAACTCGTCGTCCTGTTTGGCGCGGGCCTCGTAGACCGGGGCGAAATATGCGGTCAGCAGACCGGTGTCGCCGACCGGCTCAGGCCGGAAGTTGAATTCAAGGAAGGCGCGGGCGGTGGGCTCATCCGGCGAGACCACCTGCTTGGCCTTGCGACAGACGGCGGTGGCGGCCGGGTCTCTGGCCACGCTGCAGGTGGCGCGGAAAGCCTTGAAGGCCGCCAGATGATCCTCCGCGTCCCAGCCCGCCAGCGCGGCGAACGGCGAGACCGTCGGCGGCGGAACGACCGGTTGGACGACGGGGGGCAGAGGCGGCGTCACCGGCGGCGCGATCAGCGGGCCGGTCGCCTTCGCCGTCGCGCAGCCCGACAGGGCGAGCGCGAGCAGGACGCCGGTGACTCGAAGTCGCATTACGCCTCCGCGGCGTCCACGTGAACAAGCGTCCAGTTGGGGTCGCGGCTGTTAAGATTACGTTCGAATGTCCACAGCTCGGCGGTGCGGCGGTCGTCGACGGCCTCGCCCTCCGGACCCTTGGTGCGGGATCGGAATTCGGCCAGGAATCGGACCACCGCCCGGGCCGCCGTGCTGTCGACCTCGATCCGCTCCAGGTCGGCGCGCGGGGGGTGGAGGAACTCGACCTTCTCGGTGCGGCCTTCCGCCTCGCGGGCGGCGAGGCCGGCCTCGAAGCTGGCGGCCACATCCGGGCCCAGCAGGTTGGCCAGGGTAGCGTGGTCGCCGGCGGCATAGGCGATGACGATCATCTCGTAGGCCTGGCGGGCGCCGGACAGGAACCGGCCCACGTCGAACGACGGATCGCGGGCCCGCACCGCGGCCAGACCCGACAGATCCGCGGCGTCGGGGGCCGCGGGGTCGGCGGCGACAGGGGACTCCCCATCGGCGACGGGCGCGGCGGCGGGGACGTCCTCCGGCTGGCGGCCGATACGGCGACCAAGCACCGCGTAGAGCTGGTACAGCACCACGGCGGCGAAAAAGGCGAAGATGACGAGTTCGAACAATTTGATCACTGCGGGGACCGGCGGGCTGACGTCATAGAAGGGCAATATAGGCGAGGCTGACGCTCGCGTAAGGGGCGTGGCGTTGCACGGGCAAGGGCTGCGTGATAGCAGCGCGCCTTCATCATGTCCCGCCCACAAGCGACGGGCGCCCGTCAGATTGACGTCCAGGATCACGATCTTCCCATGAGCGACACGTCCGTCACCCCGCCCGCCCAGAACGGCGAGGACCTCTCCCAGCCCGGTTTCCGCATTCTGGCCCAGTTCACTCGCGACCTGTCGTTCGAGAATCCGCATGCGCCGGAATCCCTGCGCGCGGACGGCGCCGGCCTGCAGCCGCAGATCGACATCGGCGTTGAAATGAACGCCCGGGGCCGCCCGGACGGCCTGTTCGAGGTCGATCTGAAGCTCTCGGCCCGCGCCCTGCGCGGCGAACAGGTCGCCTTCCACGTGGAGCTGCTCTACGGCGGCCTGTTCCAGATCACCGGCGTGCCGGACACCGAAATGGAAGCGGTGCTGATGATCGAGTGCCCGCGCTACCTGTTCCCCTTCGCGCGCCGCCTGATCTCGGACGTCACGGCCGAAGGTGGCTTCCCGCCGTTCCAGCTGGACCCGATCGATTTCGCCGGCGTCTATTCCGCGCGCAAGGCCCAGGGCGAAAGCGGCTTCACCGGCGCGGCCTAGAGAATTTTCCGATCCAGTTGGATCGGTGAAATGCTCTAGGTCTTTGATTTGACGCATGTTCTGGCGGCGAACCGGCATCCACTCCGCCGGAAAATGCTCTAGGTCCGGTCAGAGACCGAATTTCAGCCAGACGGCTTTTTCCTTGAGGGTCCCGCGTACGAACGCCTCGTGCGCGGCCCGCTCGGCGTCCGTTGAGCGCAGCGCGAGGGGCCGGGTGCGCACGCCATAAGGCGCGGCAAGGGTCGAAGGGCCGATGGTGCGCGCCGTCGGCGCCGCGTGCAGGTCCAGCGCCCGTTCTTTGCCGCCCTGCAGTTCCAGATAGACCGCGGCCAACAGCTCGGCGTCGATGAGCGCCCCGTGCTTGTCGCGCGCGGCCAGCGAAATCTTCATCCGCTTACAGAGGGCGTCCAGGGAGTTGTACATCCCCGGAAACTTCTTCTTCGCCAGGGCCAGGGTGTCGATCCACTGGTCGTCCGGTGTCGGCGCCCGATGGCAGCGGGCCAGCTCCGCGTTGACGAAGCCCCGGTCAAAGGGGGCGTTGTGGGCCACGATCGGGTCGTCGCCGACGAACTCGAGGAACCGTTCAACGATTTCGGGGAAACGCGGCTTGCCATGCAGCGAGGCCAGGCTGATGCCGTGCACCCGCTCGGCATCCGGGTCGATCTCGCGGTCAGGATGGACGTATTCGTGGAACGACTTGCCGGTCGGCATGTAGTCCACGACCTCGACGCAGGCGATCTCGATCAGCCGGTGACCGGTGCGGGGATCGAGGCCCGTGGTCTCGGTGTCGAGGACGATGTGACGCGCCATGACCTACTCATTGACCCCGTTCGGAGATCGCGTCCAGCGGTCCGGCGCGCAGCCGCTTCAACACGTCGCGGACCTGGGCGCGAGCGTGGTCGAGGCCCTGTCCCGTGTCGATGACGAAGTGGGCGCGGCCCCGTTTTTCGGCGTCGGCCATCTGCCGGGCGAGGATGGCGTCGAGCTTGGCCTCGTCCATACCGGGCCGCGCCAGCACCCGCTGGCGCTGCAGATCGGCCGGGGCGGAGACCACTACAACGGCGTCCATCCGCTTCTCGCCGCCGGTCTCGAACAGCAGGGGAATGTCGAGGACGACGATGTCGGCGCCGTCGGCCACCGCCTTCTGGAAAAAGTCGACGCGGCTCTCGCCGACCAGCGGGTGGACGATGGCCTCAAGCCGTTTCAGCTCATCGGGCTTGCCGACGACGTAGTGGCTGAGCTTCGCCCGATCGACCGCGCCATCGACCACCACGCCCGGGAAGGCCGCCTCAAGCGGTTCAACCGCCGCCCCGCCCCTGGCGTAGAGGGCGTGAACCTCGGCGTCGGCGTCGTAGACGGGCACTCCCTCGGCGGCGAACATCGCCGCGGTGGTGGACTTGCCCATGCCGATAGAGCCGGTCAGACCGACGGTGATCATGCGGATTCTCCGACGGCCCTGAGCGCCAGGGCCCGGACATCCACGCCGGCGGGCGGGGCCTGGTCGAAGAAGGCCTCGAAGCTGGGAATGGCCTGGCGGATCAGCATTTCCAGTCCGTCGACGGTGCGAAGGCCGAGGTGGGCGGCGCGGATCAGGAAATCCGTGCGCAGGGGCTTGTAGACCATGTCGAGGACCACGGTGGTCTTGGGCGCGGCGGCGAGGTCTGCGTCGGGACCCGGCCCGCCGCCAAGGCCAAGGGAGGTCGCGTTGACGATCAGGTTCGCGCCGATCAGCGCGCCCTCGGCCGCGACAGCGCTCACCGTCGCGCCAATGTCGCGTGCCAGGGCTTCGGCGCGGTCAGCCGTGCGGTTGACGATGCGGATCTCCGGCGCCCCGGCAAGGAACACAGCCGCCGCCGCGCCCCGGGCCGCCCCGCCAGCGCCGAGGATCACCGCCGGTCCGGCTCTCGGATCGAACCCGGGCACCTGGACCGCCAGGGCGCCCAGCATGCCGAGGCCATCGGTATTGTCGGCGAAGATCGTTCCGTCGTCGCGGAACAGCAGCAGGTTGGCCGCCCCGGCCAGTCGCGCACGATCGCTGGCCTCGTCGGCCACCGCCAGGGCTTCTTCCTTGAATGGGATGGTCACATTGACGCCGCGGATGACCCCGCCGCGCAGGCCGTCCACAAGGGCGCGGAATCCAGCGGCGGTCGGGGCCAGCGGCGCGTAGACCGCGTTGAGGCCCGCCGCCTCGATCCAGGCGTTGTGCAGCACCGGGCTGAGGGAATGAGTGACCGGCCGGCCGATGATCCCGGCGACCATGGCCGCGCCTGTGATCTCGCTCATAGGGCCAGCGCTCCGTACCGCCGCAACAGGTCCAGCAGGCCCATCAGCGGCAGGCCCAGGATCGTGAAATAGTCGCCGTCGATCCGGCTGAACAGCTGTACGCCGTCGTCCTCCAGCCGGTAGCAGCCGACCGAACCCAGCAGGTCCTCGCCTCCGCGGGCGAGAAAGTCATCGAGGAAGGCGTCCGTGAAGGGCCGCATGGTCAGTTTCGCCGCCGGAACCTCGCGCCAGATGGCCTGGCCGTCCAGGGCGACGACCACGGCGGAGTGCAGCTTGTGAGTCTTGCCGCGCAGATGCCGCAGACGGTCCCGCGCCTCGGTCATGGTCTGGGCCTTGTCGAACAGCTGGCCGGCGAGGTCGAGGGTCTGGTCGGCGCCGATCACCAGGGCGCCGGGATGTTTGCGCGACACCCGCACCGCCTTGAGCTCGGCCAGGGCTTCCGCCACCGCGCGCGGGCCGGCGCCCTCGGCCAGCAAGCCAGCTTTCACCGCCCCCTCGTCGACGCCGGCGACGGCCACGTCGAAGGTAACGCCGGCCCCTGCAAGCACGGAGGCTCGGGCCTTGCTTCCGGAGGCAAGGATGATCCTGATCATCCCAGCACCTCGACCTGGCCACGGCCGCCGGACAGCAGGTTGATGATCGCGGCGGCGGTTTCTTCCACCGAGCGCCGGGTCACGTCGATCACCGGCCAGTCCATCTTTTCGAACAGCCGACGGGCGGCGATGATTTCCTCGCGCACGGCGTCCTGGTCGACATAGGTGCTTTCGCGCTGCTCGTTCAGTGACAGCAGGCGGTTACGGCGGATCTGGATCAGTCGGTCGGGCGAGGCGATCAGGCCGACAACCAGGGTATTCTTCAGGTTGGCCAGGGCCGGAGGCAGAGGCGCGCCGGGGACCAGCGGATGGTTTGCCGCCCGCACGCCGCGATGGGCCAGGTAGATGCAGGTCGGGGTCTTCGAGGTCCGCGAGACGCCGACCAGAACCACATCGGCCTGCTCCAGGTCCTGGCCGCCCTGGCCGTCGTCATGGCCCATGGCGTAGTTCAGGGCTTCCATGCGGTTGAAATAGTCGGTGTCCAGGGCGTGCTGGGCGCCCACCCGGCTGGAGATCGGGGCGCCGAGATAGCGGGACATGGCCGCCACCACCGGATCCAGCGCGGCGATACAGGGAATGTCATGCCGCCGGCAGCCTTCCTCGAGCGCCGAACGCAGGGCCGGGTCGATGATGGTGTGCATCACCACCCCCGGCGAACCGGCGATCTCTTCAAGCGCCCGTTCCAGCTGCCGGGTCGAGCGGACCAGGGCGTAGATGTGCTCGATCGGCAGGATGTCGGTGAACCGGGCGCAGACAGCGCGGGCCATGGCGTTAAGCGTCTCGCCCGTGGAGTCGGACACGAGATGGATATGGAAATAGGTCGCCAGGCGGGTTGCAGCGGTCATCGCCTCTTCCATAGGGCGCCACGCGGCCCCGGACCAAGCGGAACCAGCCCTGTGGATAGGCCGTTAACGAAGCCTTAACCCTGCGGGGCGCCGTTTGGGGTTCCATACACGCGCCCTGGCGTCGGTAGGGCCGGCCTGGGCGCCGCGGGGACAGTCAGCCCCGCTAGCGGTATGGCCATCCCCAGCCTCGGCCATCGCACAACAAGGGTCGCCGGTTTATCTCCCCAAGCTCTAACGACTCCGGGTATCCGGCCTGTTGTCCCGCGAAATGGCCTTAACCTTTCGTTAAGGATTTCCGATCGCTGACGATGTTTTCCCCAGGATTCACACGCCGGCCGTCCAGCTGGGGACAAAGGTGGGTAAGGCCTGGGCCTGACTGTTTGATTGGCGGGAACGCGCGGTGTTTGTCCCCGCGGCGCCCCGGTCCTACCTCTCCTACCCCATCCTTTTTAATCTCTTATTAAGGAATGAAAGAGGGGCCATGGACTTGCCTCCGGGCGAATGGGGCCTATCAAGACGCCGATGACCCAACCCGTGATCCCAAGCCTGCTGCGCGTGCTCGATGGTGAGACGCTGGAGCGCCCGCCCGTCTGGTTCATGCGCCAGGCCGGCCGCTATCTGCCGGAATATCGCGAGCTCCGAGCCACGACGCCTGACTTCATCAGCTTCTGTCTCAATCCCGAGAAGGCCGCCGAGGCGACCCTGCAGCCGATGCGGCGGTTTCCCTTCGACGCCGCCATCGTATTCGCCGACATCCTGCTGCTGCCCCAGGCGCTTGGCCAGGATGTCTGGTTCGAGGCCGGAGAAGGTCCCAGGCTCGGCGCCCTGCCTGACCTCGACCGGCTGACCGGGGAGATCGAGGCCTCGACCTTCAAACTGCTGCCGGTGGGTGAGACCCTTACCCGCGTGCGCGGCGTGCTGGAGCCAGAGCGGGCGCTGATCGGTTTCGCCGGCGCGCCCTGGACCGTGGCCACCTATATGATCGAGGGCGGCTCCTCGGACCGCAGCAAGGCCCGCACCTTCGCCTATGAGCATCCCGCGGCCATGGACCGGCTTCTGGACATCATCGTCCAGGCCACCGTCCGCTATCTGGCCATGCAGGTGGACGCCGGGGCTCAGGTGCTCAAGCTGTTCGAGAGCTGGGCCGAGGGGTTGCCGGAGGACCTGTTCGAACGCCTCGTGTGCAAGCCGCACCGGGCGATCCTCGACGGCCTTGCCGGGCTGGATGTCGTCGCGCCGGTGATCGGCTTCCCGCGCGGGGCCGGCAGTCTGGCGCAGCACTATGCAGACACCGTGGGCGTGGATGCGGTGGCGCTGGATACCGCCGCTTCGGCGGGGCTTGGCAAGAGCATCCAGGAACGTGTGGCCATCCAGGGCGCGCTCGACCCGCTGCTGCTGCGGGCCGGCGGGGCGGCGCTGGACAGGCGGGTCGATGAGCTGCTCGAGCAATGGAGCGACGGACCCTACATCTTCAACCTCGGCCACGGCATCATCCTCGACACGCCGATCTCGCACGTAGAGCGGGTGTTGAAGCGGATCACCGAGGGATGAGCCGAAGGATCGCGGTCGTCCTGTTCAACCTCGGCGGACCGGATGGGCCGGACTCGGTGCGGCCCTTTCTGTTCAACCTGTTCAACGACCCGGCGATCATCGGCCTGCCAGGGATCCTGCGTACGGTGGTGGCGAAGCTGATCTCCAGCCGTCGCGAAGAGTCAGCCAAGGCCAACTACGCCCTGATGGGCGGCGGCTCGCCTTTGTTGCCTGAGACCCGCAAGCAGGCGGCAGTGTTGGAGGCCATCTTGTCCGCTTGCGCGCCGAACGACGAGGTCCGATGCTTCATCGCCATGCGCTACTGGCGCCCGATGACCGACGAGACGGCCGCGGAGGTGGCTGCCTGGTCGCCCGACGAGATCGTCTTGCTGCCGCTTTATCCGCAGTATTCGACCACCACGACCGGTTCGTCGGCCAAGGCCTGGCGCCAAGCCTACAACGGGCCGGGCAAGGTTCGGACGGTCTGTTGCTACCCCGCCGCGGCCGGGCTGGTCGAGGCGCACGCGCGGTTGATCCGCGAGACCTGGGCCGCTGCCGGCCATGCAGGACCGGTGCGGCTGCTATTCTCCGCTCATGGTTTGCCCGAAAAGGTGGTCAAGGCGGGCGATCCCTACCAGGCCCAGATCGAGGCCACCTGCGCGGCGGTGGCGGCGGCCCTGGGCGAAGGCTGGGACTGGAAGATCTGCTACCAGAGCCGCGTGGGGCCGATGACATGGATCGGTCCCTCCACGGAGGACGAGATCCGCGCCGCCAGCTCTGAGGGGCTGGCGCTGGTGGTCACCCCGATCGCCTTTGTCTCCGAGCATGTGGAGACCCTGGTCGAGCTGGATCATGAGTACGGCGAGCTGGCCCGCGCCGCCGGCTGTCCGGCCTATGTCCGGGTCCCGGCCCTGGGCGTGGACGCCGCCTTCATCGACAGTCTGGCCGACATTGCGCTAGCCTCGCTGGCGCGCGGCGGGACTGCGTCCGGCGACGGCTACGCCTGCGCCGGCCGGAGCAAATGTCCGAGGACCCTGGGAGCAGCGGCATGACCGACTGGCTGATTGCGAACTTCAACCTGATCCGCGGCCTGCACATCATCAGCGTGATCGCCTGGATGGCCGGGATGCTCTATCTGCCCCGCCTCTATGTCTATCACAGCAAGGCCACGACCGGATCGGAGCTGGATGAGACCTTCAAGGTGATGGAGCTCAAGCTGCTGCGGATGATCATCAACCCGGCGATGATCGCGGCCTTCCTGTTTGGCCTCCTCCTGATCATGGCCGACGGCCAAATCCGCGGCTGGGACTTCCTCGCCAAGCCGTGGATGCTGGCCAAGCTGGCCGGGATCACCTTTCTGTCCGGCTGGCACGGCTTCCTCTCCGCCAGCCGCAAGAAGTTCGCCAACGGGACCAACACCCGCAGCGAAAGGTTCTGGCGGGCGACCAACGAACTGCCCTTCGTGGCGGCCATGGTCATCGTCCTGTCAGTGACGACCAAGTACCTCGACAGCTAGGGCGCGACAGCAGAAAGTGGCCGCCGGTTTCGGCGCCCGTCGCGCTCTAAAGTCAAAATCCGGAGCCTTTCCATTCGGAAAGGCTCCGAGGAATTCTTGACCCGAGGCGGGTCTTGTGGTCTTCCCCTCCTCAGACGTCGGGTGTTTCATCCGGCGTTCCCGCCTCTTCGCCGGACCCGCGCCCGAAACCGGAGCGCCCATGGGACGGCCCCCCAGAATGACTGCCCGCGTCTTCACAGGCGCAATCCATCGCCGCCCAGGGCCCAAACACCCGAACGGCATCAGTTTCGAAAGACGGACCCCCGTGTCCGCACGCCCAGAGTCTATCCATGTCTGAAGACACCCCCGAGTCCCACGAGCCCGAAGTCGACACCACCGTCGAGGCCGCCACCGCCGCCGAGGTCGCCGAAGCGGCGGCCGAAGCCGAAGCCGCCGAGAACGACGGTTCGGAGATCGCCGCCGTCGTGGCCGAGCTGGGACTCACCCGCATGTCCCTGCAGGAGCTGAAGGAGAAATCCCCGGCCGACCTGCTGGCGCTCGCCGAGAAGCTCGAGGTCGAGAACGCCAACTCCATGCGCAAGCAGGACATGATGTTCGCCATCCTCAAGACCGTCGCCGAAGAAGGCGTCGAGATCTCGGGATCGGGCACCATGGAAGTGCTGCCGGACGGTTTCGGCTTCCTGCGCAGCCCGGAAGCCAACTATCTGCCGGGTCCCGACGACATCTACGTCAGCCCCTCGCAGATCCGGAAGTTCGGCATCCGCACCGGCGACAGCGTCGTCGGCGCCATCCGCGCCCCACGTGAGGGCGAGCGTTATTTCGCCCTGACCACCGTCGAGCAGATCAACTTCGAGGCGCCCGAGAACGTTCGCCACAAGGTCCACTTCGACAACCTGACGCCGCTCTATCCCGAACAGCGGCTGACCATGGAAATCGAGGATCCGACCCTCAAGGACCGCTCCGGCCGGATCATCGACATCGTCGCTCCGCTCGGCAAAGGCCAGCGCTGCCTGATCGTCGCCCCGCCGCGGGTCGGCAAGACGGTGATGCTGCAGAACATCGCCAAGTCGATCGCCGCCAACCATCCCGAGTGTTACCTCATCGTGCTGCTCATCGATGAGCGTCCGGAAGAAGTGACCGACATGCAGCGCACGGTGAAGGGCGAGGTCATCTCCTCCACCTTCGACGAGCCGGCGACCCGTCACGTGGCGGTGGCCGAGATGGTCATTGAAAAGGCCAAGCGCCTGGTCGAGCACAAGCGCGACGTGATCATCCTGCTGGACTCGGTCACCCGCCTGGGCCGCGCCTACAACACCGTCGTACCCTCATCGGGCAAGGTGCTGACCGGCGGCGTCGACGCCAACGCCCTGCAGCGGCCCAAGCGCTTCTTCGGCGCCGCGCGCAACGTGGAGGAAGGCGGCTCGCTGACCATCATCGCCACCGCCCTGATCGATACCGGCTCGCGGATGGACGAGGTCATCTTCGAAGAGTTCAAGGGCACCGGTAACTCGGAAATCATTCTCGACCGCAAGGTCGCCGACAAGCGCATCTTCCCGGCCATCGACATCCTCAAGTCCGGCACCCGCAAGGAAGA
>JACRBD010000139.1 GCA_016234625.1 Caulobacterales bacterium
GCAGCAGGGCCATGGCGCGGGCCCGGTTCTTGTGCTGCGAGCGCTCCTCTTGGACGAACACCACGATGCCGGTGGGCAAGTGGGTGATGCGGATCGCCGACTCGGTCTTGTTGACGTGCTGGCCGCCGGCGCCGCTGGAGCGGTAGGTGTCGATGCGCAGGTCGGCGTCGTTGATCTCGATTTCCACGTCCTCGACCTCGGGCAGGACGGCGACGGTGGCGGCGCTGGTGTGGATGCGGCCCTGGGCCTCGGTGGCCGGCACCCGCTGGACCCGGTGCACGCCGCTCTCGAACTTCAGCCGGCCGAACACGCCATCGCCGGTGATCGAGGCGATGATCTCCTTGAAGCCGCCCATCTCGCCTTCGGAGATGCTGTCGATCTCCACCCGCCAGCCGCGGCTGGCGGCGTAGCGCTGGTACATGCGGAACAGGTCGCCGGCGAACAGGGCCGCCTCGTCGCCGCCGGTGCCGGCGCGCACTTCCAGGATGGCCGAGGCGTTCTCGTCCCTGTCGCGCGGGGCGAGCAGCAGGGCCACGTCGCGCTCCATGTCCGGCAGCTTCGCTTCCAGCCGCTCCAGCTCGTCGCGCGCCAGTTCGGATATGTCTGGGTCGCTGTCGGCGGCCATGACTTCGAGCTCAGGCTTCTCGGCCAGCACCTTCTCCAGGGCCAGCACCGCCTCGGCGACGGGCCTCAGCTCGGCATGCTCCTTTGACAGCCGCACGATCTCCGGACCCTCCGTGGCCGCGCCCATGCGGGCCTCGATCTCGCGGAAACGGTCGAGCACCTGGTCGAGGCGGGCCTGGGGAAGACGCAAGGTTGGCTATCCGGAGTGGGCGGCGGGAAGGGGCCGCTGTTTACAGCGACGGGTGGCGTGCTGTCGATGGAGCAGACAATCCTCCCCGTTTGCGGGGAGGGGGACCATGCGGAGCATGGTGGAGGGGGCGGCGCCGCCGCGGCCGGATCGTCCCGATTACCGCTGCCGGCCGAGACCGGCGTTCTGGCTCCGACCGCCGAAGCCGGTGCTGCCCCCTCAGTCAGGCTCCGCCTGACAGCTCCCCGGCAAGCGGGGAGCGTAGAGGAGAATCACCCCGCCCGCGGACGCAAACCCGCGCGCGGGGCCGAGAAGTCCGAGCCGGCCAGCTTCTTGGTCGGGCCGGGTTCGGCCGGCGCCTTGGGCGCGGGGATCGAGGCGGCCGTGCGGCGCGGGGCGATCAGGGCCTCGACGCGTTTCTTGGTGGCGTTGAAGTTGGCCACGTCGCGCGGATCGACGCTGGTCCCGGTCGGAATCTTGGCGCCGAGCGGATTGACCCGGCGGCCCTTGAGCCAGACCTCGTAGTGCAGGTGGGGGCCGGTGGAGGCGCCGGTGGAGCCCGACCAGGCGATCACCTGGCCCTGGCTGACGCGCTGTCCCGCCCGGCAGCCCTTGCCGAAGCGTGACAGGTGGCCGTAGCCTGTCTCGTAGCCGCCCGCATGGCGGATGCGCACCCAGTTGCCGTAGCCGCCCCAGCGGCGGCACTCGACGACGACGCCGTCGCCGGCGGCCAGGATCGGCGTGCCCGTGCCGACCCCGAAGTCGATGCCCTGGTGCATCTTGTTGTAGCCGAGGATCGGATGCCGGCGGAAACCGAAGCTGGAGGTGATCCGGGCGCCGTCGACCGGCGCGCGCAGCAGGAAGCCCTTGATGCTCTTGCCGATGGAATCGAGGAAGGTCCGCTTCCCGTCGGCGCGGGTGAAGCCGTAGAAGCGCTGGCCCTTGATCTCGGCGTACTGCAGGCCGCCGGCCTCGACCGTGCGGCCGCTCTCGGTGACCTTGCGGTCGAACACCAGGCAGAACGGGTCGCCGGCCTTGATGTCGCTCGAGAAGTCGATCTTGTGCGAGAACAGCTTGGAGGCTTCGGCCACGACGGCGGCGTTGGCGCCGACGGCCACCGCGCTCTCGTGGAACGAGCCCTGCATCCGGCCGCAGGTGGCGACGGTCTCGGGTTTGACGGTCTCTTCGAGCTCGCGCAGACGCAGGGCGCCGTCGAAGGTGCGCGAGACGGTCAGGGTGCTGGCCGCGCCGGTGCGCATCGACAGGCCGATCAGGCGGGCGGGTCCGCGACGGCCGTGCGGCTTGGCCACCGAGGCGACGAAGTCCATGCCGGCGCGGATGTTCACCGTGTCCATGGCCTGGGCCAGGACGCGGACGGCCAGGCGGGCGTCGGTGGGGGCCACGCCGCTGCGCAGCACGGCCGCCTCAAGGGTCTCGCCGGGGCGGACCTCGACGGCGATGTTCTGGCCACGGTCGAAGCCCGGCTGGGCCTCGGCGCGGGCGAAGGCGATATGCTGCAGGGCCGCCAGAGCGGCGGCGTCGAGGGGCTGGGCGACCGTGCCGACGGGGCCGCCGGTCAGGTTCCAGCAGAGGCCAAGGACGGCGAACCCGCCAACGGCGACAAGGATCTTCGGCGCGAAGCGGAGCGTCGGTCGCCTGGGATCGAATTCCTGCATCGTTCCCCCGTCAGTTTACGATGCCGTACTGGGTTCAAATTGGCACGGCTGGGTAGCCCCCCAGCAACTCGCGCGCCGTTTTCTGCCCGGTCACGCCCCCGAAACGCAAGCAATATTCGGTGCTTCGGCCCTTTTGTCACGCCCACCGTTAAGGTTTTGGCGCCACCCGCTCGCCGTCTTCCTTGACGAACGCCGCCGGCGGATTGTCGAGCAGGCCAAAGACGATTTCCGAGGGCCGGCAAAGGGCCACGCCCCTGGGGGACTCGACGATCGGCCGTTCGACCAGGATCGGGTGGGCGACCATGGCGTCGAGGATCGCGTTAACACTTTTCGCGGGGTCGGTGAGGCCCAGGTCCTCGGCCGGCGTGCCGCGCACCCGCAGGATGTCGCGCGGCGTCTTGCCCATCCGGGCCAGCAGCGCCTTCAGCTGGGGCCTGGTCCAGCCCGCTTTCAGGTATTCGACAACCACCGGTTCGACGCCGGACTCGCGGATCATGGCCAGGGTGTTGCGGGAGGTGCCGCAGGCGGGATTGTGGAAGATGGTCACGATCATGGGGCCGGTTTCTCCTTCAGCAGCCATCCGAAGGCAAGCAGGGCCGCCACCGCGCCGACCAGTTGGCCGAGCAGAAAGCCCGGGACGGAGGCCGGCGCGATCCCCGCGAAACTGTCGCTCAGCGACCGGGCCAGGGTCACGGCCGGGTTGGCGAACGAGGTCGAGGCGGTGAACCAGTAGGCGGCGGTGATGTACAGGCCGACGCAGACGGCGGTCAGGTCCGGCCGGAATTTCGAGACGCCCAGGATGGTCCCGACCAGGCCGAAGGTCGCCACCGCCTCGCTGAACGCCTGGGCCGGTCCTTCGCGCAGCTTCTCCGACACCTGCAGGATCGGCATTGCGAACATGGCGTGAGCGACCCAGACGCCGAAGACCGCGCCGACGGTCTGGGCGGCGGCGTAGGCCAGGGCGGCGACGGGCGCGATCTCCTGCTTCAGCGCCATCACCAGCGTCACCGCCGGATTGAAGTGGGCGCCGGAGACCGGGCCGAACACCGTGATCAGCACCACCAGCCCCGCGCCGGTGGCCAGGGTGTTGCCCAGCAGGGCGATGGCGACATTGCCGCCGGCCAGGGTCTCGCCCATCACCCCCGAGCCGATGACGACGGCGAGCAGCAGGGCGGTCCCAAGAGCCTCGGCGACGAGGCGGCGGGCCAGTGTGAAGGGCATCAGCAAACCTTCGCGCCGCAGGTCTGGCCGCCGGTGAATCCCGCCAGCGAACCGCAGATGGCCGGCTCGCCCTGGCAGCAGTCCTCGACCAGGAAGGTCAACAGGCCGCGCATGACGTCGTAGTCGGCGGTGTAGATGATCTGCCGGCCGTCGCGCCGCGAGCGGGCCAGGCCCGCCTGGGTCAGGATGTTGAGATTGGCCGACAGGGTGTTGCTCAGGCTGCCCGTGGCCTCGGCGATGCGACCGGCCGGCAGGCCCTCCGCCCCGGCCTTCACCAGCAGGCGGAAGACCGCCAGCCGGCCGGGATGGGCAAGCGCCGACAGGGCGACGACGGCGTCAGTCTGTTCCATGATTCGAGAATAGCGGAATTTTGTGACAGACGTGCGTGGTTCGACACGCGCTCTTCGAGCGCTGCTCACCATGACGTGGAGGGGTGGTTCATCACAAATGCACGTCATCCTGAGCAGGCCCGCAGGGCCGTGTCGAAGGACGCACTCAGCCGCAGCAGCCCGCCACCGCGGGCGCCGGCGCAGCCAAGGCCGCCGCCACATGGGCCTGTTCGCCCTCGCCATAGGTGGTGGCCTCGCCGAAGGTGTGGAAGGTCTCCCAGCGCACGCCGGACGGATCGACCACCCAGCTCTTGTCGCCTTTGGCGTAGCAGCAGGTGATCGCTTCCTGGTCGAGGGTGGTCTCGCCGGCCGCCTTCAGGCGCGTGGCCATTTCGGCCAGCTCGGCGGACGTCTCGGCCTGGACGCCGACATGGTCGATGCCGGCGGCCCGGTCGCGCTGCGAGATGGCCAGGTTCACCCGGGGGTCCTCGAGCATCCATTTGGCGTAGTCGTCCTTCACCACCGACGGCTGGGCGCCGAACAGGGTGGAATAGAAGCCGATCGAGCGGTTCAGGTCCTCGACGGCGATATGCAGGTGCAGGCGTTTCATGGCGATCTCCTATAAATCGATAATTCCAGAAATATAGAAATATAAGATCAAGTCAAGAGGTGGAACCGAGCGGGTCGTGGCCCTACCAGGTTAGCGTTGTCTTGCCCGTGGTGACGGTCGAGTCCGAAAGGTCGAACGGCATCACGTCCGAGGGGCGTGGGGGCAGCGGTTTGGCCTTCGTGGGCCAGGACTCCTCGACCAGGGCGAAGCGAACATCGACGGATCCCGGCCCGGCCGGCGTCAGGAAGATCTGATTGGCCCTGGGCCCTCCCACCAACCGAATATGCACCCACTCGTTTGCCTTGGGCTTCAAGGTCGAAACGGCGCGGTCAATCTGGACCAATCCGATCGCGGCGGTTGACCGGATATCGAGGGCCACAACCCTGTAGGGCGCGGTGCGTACGCCGATCCGGCCGTCCGGCAGCCGGTAGGCCGAGACCTGAGGTGGTCCCATGGAGCCCGGCCGCGCCGGCGCGGCCCAGGAAGGTCGGCGTCCGAACGGCCTGAGGTCCTGCTTATTGATCTTGCCCCCCTCCGCTTCGAGTGCCTTTCGGGTCCAGGGAGAGAGTGTCGATTCCGTCGACGCCAGGACGGTCTTGCCCGTGTCGATGTCGCGTACGTGGAACACCGTGGTCGCCTGCGGGTGGCGCGGGGTCCACGGATCGCTGAACCGCACCACGCCGACCAGCGCCACCCCCAGCGCCAGCAGGACCACGGCCGGCGCCAGCGACAGGCGCGGCATCGAGCCCGGCCAGGCCAGCGGCCAGACCAGGAAGGCGCCCAGCCACAGGTACAGGCCGAGGATCTCCGGCATGTCGAGGCCCTGGGAGACCACATGGAAGAACACCGCCAGCCAGCCACCGCCCAGGGCGGCCAGAAGCACCAGGCCGGCCGTGCGGGAGCGGTCCATCCGCGTGCCCATCAGGCTCGCCGCCGCGCCCAGGCCCGCCAGCGCCAGCGGCCAGGCCACCAGGAAGGCCACCGCCGGCAGCATGGCCTGCAGGACTGTCCCTACGGTCAGCCCGGTGAGCAGAACCCCCAGCCAGGCGCCGGGCAGCTTCGCCGGCTTGCCGAACGCGCCATAGCCGAGGGTCGCCGTGGCCAGCCCCAGGATGACGCCCTTGATGTCCCAGCCGCCGAAGGCCAGGCACAGCAGCCCGCCCATCAGGCCCGCGCCGGCCAGCCACAGCCGCGTCCGGGGCCGCGCAAGCAGGCCAGGACCCAACAGCAGGGCGCCCAGGCCCAGCGTCGCCAGCGCGGTCTCCCACAGGCTCCATCGCGCCAGCAGCGGCCGCTGCTCCATGAAGCCGAACTCCACGCCCGTGGCCAGCCGCGCCATGTGCAGCAGCAGGGCCGCCCCGACGAGCAGGAACAGCGCCGCCCCAGCGCCGCGCGCCACGTCCGGCCATTTGAAATCCTCAGACGCCCGCCCGCGCGCCCAACCCAGTCCGATCAGGCCCGCCGCGATCAGCAGGGCGATCCAGCCGCCCCAGGCCGGGTAGGCCAGCACATGATCACCGAAGGTCCCGCTGTAGACCGCGTCCGGCGCCTTGCCCGGCAGGGTCTCGGCGAAGGCGAGGTCCGATGCGGCGGCCAGGGCCTGCTGGCCCATGCTGTCGACCGATCCACGGTCGAGATTGGCCAGGGTCGAGGTCGGCGAGTGGTAGTCGAACTGTCGCCCGATGAAGGCGAAGTTCAGCCCGCGAATGCCGGCATCCTTCGACACGGTGAAGTCGGTGTCGTTGGGCATCTGGCTGTAGAGGAACACGGCCAGAGAATTGCTGATCGGCCTGACCGCCGAGCGGGCGAAGACCGGGATCAGGGCGCCATTGCCCGGGCCGGTCTGGAACATGTTGGCCCGGCCGCCGCCGCCCCGGCTCTCAAGGTTGATCAGCAATCCGATGCGTTTGCGCAGGGGATGCTCGGCGAAGAACAGCCGCGCGCCCAGTAGGCCCGCCTCCTCGCCGTCGGTGAGGATGACGATGACGTCGCGTTCGGGCGTTCCCTTCGCCTTGAGGGCGCGGACCACCTCCAGGACCACGGCCACGCCGGTCGCGTCGTCGGCGGCGCCGGGGGAGGCGGGCACGCTGTCGTAGTGGGCCATCAGGGCCAGAGCCGGCTTCGATCGGTCCTTTCCGGGCAGGACGCCGACGATGTTCTCGACGTTGCCGCCGACGATCCAGGCCTCCTTGCCATAGGTGTTGGACTGCAGGCCGAGGCCCGCCTGGACCGCCGGCTGAAGGTCCAGGGAGGTCATCCGGCCGATCAGGTAGTCGCGCACGGCGGCGTTGGCCGGCGAGCCGATCGGATGCGGACGGGCCGCGATGCGCCGGATGTCCAGCAGGGCGATGGGCGTGTTGAAGCCGGTCGTGGACAGATCGACGGGGACCACTGTCGGGTCCGGCGCCCGCGCGCCCAGCCAGGCGACCAGCATGGCGCCCGCCAGCGCCGCCGCCAGGGCGATTGTCCGTCCCATGCCGTTCCTCCCCGAACCGCTCGAAGGGGCAAGGGGTACACGCCCCCGCGCGCCAGGCAATCGGCGATCGGCGCCTCGACGAACACGGGTCTTGGTCGCCGTCGCCCACGGGTGCTAGCCTTCGCCACTGTCGAGGCCGAGGTCAGGAGCCACCCATGAAGACCGGATATGTCGTCGCCTTCGTCGCCGCCCTGAGCGCCAGCGCCGTCGCCGCCCGGGCCCAGCCGGTGCAGATTCCCGGCGGCAGCTACCGCGCCAGCTGCAGCAACGTGAACGCCTATCGCGGCCCGAACGGCGGCAAGATCGTCACCGCCCGCTGCCGCATGGCCAATGGCGGCTGGTTCCAGAGCAGCCTGCGGTTCGACGGCTGCCGGGGAGACATCGCCAACATCAACGGCCGGCTGATCTGCGGGTCGAACCCCGGCCCGGTCCCCGGCGGCAACCCGGGCCCGCTGCCGCCCGGCAGCCTGACGCTGTTTGGCCAGCCCGGCTACCGCGGCTCCAGCGTCGTGCTGCGCGGCCCGGCGCCCTCGCTGACGCCCTGGGGGTTTGGCGACAAGGCCAAGTCCCTGCAGATTCGCGGCCGCGGCCGCTGGCAGGTCTGCACCAAGGTCAACTACGGCGGCCGTTGCGAGATCATCGGCGACAGCGTCTACGATCTGGCGACCTGGCAGCTGCGCAACCAGATCTCCTCGGCCCGACCGGTGGGGCGGTAGTCCGGGACCGCTTTTGGTGTCCCTCGGGACACCATTAGCTGTCCCTCTAGCGCCATCGGGGACAGGAAATCATGTCCCGAGGGACACGATATCCAGTCCCCGATGCAGAAAAAGACAACGCCCGCCGGCGGAACCGGCGGGCGTTGTTTACGCGTACGCTACTGAAAGGGTGGATCAGGCCGCGACGATGGCTTCCTGCGGATCGCGCAGTACATAGCCGCGGCCCCAGACCGTCTCGATGTGATGCTGGCCGCCCGAGGCGGTCGCCAGCTTCTTGCGCAGCTTGCAGATGAACACGTCGATGATTTTCAGCTCCGGCTCGTCCATGCCGCCGTAGAGGTGGTTGAGGAACATCTCCTTGGTCAGGGTCGTGCCCTTCCGCAGGGAGAGCAGCTCCAGCATCTGGTATTCCTTGCCGGTCAGGTGAACGCGCATGCCGTTCACTTCGACCGTCTTGGCGTCCAGGTTCACGGCGATCTCGCCGGTGTGGATGACCGCCTGGGCGTGGCCCTTGGAGCGGCGCACCACGGCGTGGATGCGGGCGACCATCTCGTCCTTGTGGAACGGCTTGGTCATGTAGTCGTCGGCGCCGCCGCCCAGGGTCTTCACCTTGGTGTCGATTTCGGCCGAGCCGCTGAGGATCATGATCGGAGTGTTGATCTTGCCGTTGCGCAGGGTGCGCAGCACGTCCATGCCGCTCATGTCCGGCAGGTTCAGGTCAAGCAGGATGAGGTCGTAATCGTAGATCTTGCCCAGATCGACGCCCTCCTCGCCCAGGTCCGTCGTGTAGACGTTGAAGCCCTCGGACTTCAGCATCAGCTCGATGGTCTGCGCCGTTGCGCTGTCATCCTCGATCAACAGTACGCGCATCGATCCCCTCCACGCGGCAACCCGCGTCAACGTTGTCAGGCGTGAGGCGGAATCCGCCTCCGAAGCTCGATCCCGACATTGGAATTAAGCTGCTTTAAGACTGGTTAATGGTGAACCGCCCGTTGGAAAGAATCGTTAAGCCGATTTGCGAATCGCGAGCAAGCGGCCATCGCCCGATCCGGAGTCGCACCGCCGATGACTCTTTCGTGATCGCGGAATCTCCAGCGATTCAAAGGAGATTCGGCAAACCCTTGCGAGGGTGGGGAGCCGACTCCCCCTGCGCGCTCCTGTCGCGGGGACGGGTCGCGAAAACGCGGCCGCGTGAGTCAAGATGACGCGGCGGGGTCGCGACGGCGCGTCGGAACACGATGAAAGATGAAGGTCGGTTGTTAACCGGTCAGACCAGCTCGACATTGACCTTTCGCCCCAGGACGGCCGCCGCGCGCTGCAGCGTGACGATCGTCACATTGCCGTCGCGAGGGTCGAGGATACGGTCCACCTGGGTTCGACTGGTGCGCATCAGCTCGGCAAGCTTGCGTTTGCTGAGCTTCCGATCCCTCATTGCCTGGTCGAGTTGCCAGGCGATCACCTCCTTGATGGCGAGGGCCTGGACTTCCTCAAGCACGCCTTCATCGCGCAGGAAGTCGTCAATGCCGGAGCCCGCGTGCCGGTTGTCAGCCATTCTCGACCTCCTTCATGCGTTTGCGCGCGATATGCAGCGCGGATGGCGGCGCCTTCTGCATCTTCTTGACGAAGGCGTGCAGGGCGTAGAGCCGGCCGTCGTGAAAACAGACGAGCACCCGGGCGATGGCCTTGCTGGACTGGGTGGTGCGAACTTCCCAAAGCCCGCCGCCGAGTGATCGGCAGAGCGGCATTCCAACCGGCCATCGATACTGGACGCGGAGCAGGTCAGCCCCGACCACAAGTCGGTGGTCTCGGTTCAAGGTCTTCAACCAGTCGCGAACGGGCTCGGCGCCCGCGTCGCTGCGGTAGGAGACCAGCGGAATCTTCGGTGGCTCGCTCCGGCGCAATCAGGGCTCATCACGATTGAACGGCACCATAAATGGTGCCAATTTGTCAAGGGTCGTATCGACGCGACCATAGAGCGCGTATTATCGGGATACAACAATCAGGAGCGGTTGGACTCTAGCTCGCCCGCACCGCGCTCGCGATGAACCCGCCGCCCAGCACCCGGCTGGGGTCTTCCGGCGCATAGAGGACGCAGGCCTGGCCGGGGGCCACGCCTTCCTCCAGCACGTCGAGCTCGATCCCGACGCCGCCGTCGATCATCGCCAGCCGGCCGGCCACCGGCTCACGGGTCGAGCGGACGCGGGCCAGCACGGGCCGGCCGGCCATGGCGGCGGCTTGAAGGGTCGCCTCGTCGCCCAGCCAGTTCTCTTCCTTCAGGGTCAGGGCCCGGGTCAGCAGGGCCTCGCGCGGTCCGACGATCACCTGGCGTTTGTCGGCGTCGATGCGCACCACGAACAGCGGGTCGCCGCCGCCGATGTTCAGGCCCCGGCGCTGGCCGATGGTGTAGCGGGTGACGCCCTCGTGGCGGCCCAGCACCCGGCCGTCCAGGTGCACGATGTCGCCCGGCTCCGCGCCATGCGGACGCAGGCGGTCGATCACCGTGTGGTACTTGCCCTCCGGCACGAAACAGATGTCCTGACTGTCGGGCTTGTCGGCGGCGGCCAGGCTCATGCCCGCCGCCACGCCGCGCACCGCCGGCTTGGGCAGGCCGCCGAGCGGAAAGCGCAGGAAGTCCAGCTGCTCGCGGGTGGTGGCGAACAGGAAATAGCTCTGGTCCCGATTGGCGTCGACCGCCCGGTGCAGCGTCGGCCCGTTCGGCGTGTCTTCCCGGCGCACATAGTGACCCGTCGCCATGGCCGAGGCGCCCAGGTCCCGGGCCACGTCCAGCAGGTCGCGGAACTTGACGGTCTGGTTGCAGCGTACGCAGGGGATCGGCGTCTCGCCGCGCAGGTAGGCGTCGGCGAACTCCTCGATCACCTGGTCTTTGAACCGACTTTCGTAGTCGAGCACATAGTGGGGAATGCCGATGGCCTCGGCCGCCTGGCGGGCGTCGAGGATGTCCTGGCCGGCGCAGCAGGCGCCCTTCTTCTGGATCGCCGCCCCGTGGTCGTAGAGCTGCAGGGTCACGCCCACCACGTCATAGCCGGCCCGCGCCAGCAGGGCGGCGGTCACCGTCGAATCCACCCCGCCGGACATGGCCGCCACCACCCGCGACCCGGTCGGCAGGCCGACGGCAGCGCGCACGACGTCGTCGGCGATGTCCAGAGAGGGCAGGGGCGCGTTCATCGGCCGCTATGTAGAGCCTCGGGCCGCAAATTGCGACCGGGGGTCAGGCCAGCAGCCGGGCGGCTACCTTGTTGGCCGTCAGTAGCGCCACGGCATCCTTGTCGAAGGACACGAAGAGTTCGCCCCCAAGACGCCGACCCTCATAGGCGATGACCGCATCCGCGAAGTCGCCGCCGGCATCAAGCGCCTCCAGCCCGGCGTCGACCGCCGGCCCGTCGATGACCACGCCCGCGCCTCCGATCAACACCCGGATCGCCATGGCGATGTGGGTCGGCGGATACCGGTACAGGCGCGACAGGACCCAAACCAGCTCACAAAGTGTCGGCAGGGTGAGGGCCATGGTCTCCGCGCGAACCAGCGCCGCTTCCGCGATCCTTGCCTGCCGCTTTTCATCCCGGGTCAGCACCCTGACCAGGACATTGGTGTCCGCCGTGATCTTCACCGTTCGCCGGCCCAGCCCTTGGCGATCGCCTCATTGATTTCCTCGATCGTGAAGCTGGGACCATCCGGGCGATGGAGGAGGCCGAAGGCATCGGAAATCTTGCCCGTCGGGCTCGCCGCGCGAACATCAAGATGGCCGTTGGGCAGCAACTGGACGCTGACCCTGTCGCCCGGGCCGACGCCAAGATGCCGCAATAGATCCTTGCGCAGGGTGACCTGCCCCTTGGCGGTGATGGTGAGGGTGCTCATGCCGAGAAAGTAAGGCGATATCGCCTTACTGGCAAGTTCACCGAATTCGTCAGCCCATCACCAGCAGCTCGCTCTCCCCCGTGTCGGGGTGGTCGTCCGGATGGGCGGCGACATGGGCGTCCATCCGCGCGAAGCCTTCCTCGATCTCGGCCTCGGTCATGTGCTCGAAGGTCGAGATGGCCCGCAGGCGCAGCTTGGCCGCCGCTTCGGTCGCGTTGGCGGCATAGGTCTCGTTGACCACCTCTAGCGCGATGGTTTTGAGGCCGACGGCCTCGAACACGCCGGTCACCTCGGCCAGCGTCGGGAACATCTGCCGTTCGATCTCCAGGGCGCGGGGGAAGAACCGCTGCCACCAGCCGCCGTTCATCCGGTCGGAGAACGGGCTGCGCACCAGCACCCGGCCGCCGGGCTTCAGCACCCGGGCGATCTCGACCGCCGCCGCGGCGCGGTCGGGCACATGGTGGATGGAGAGGAACATCAGCACCGCGTCGGCGCTGTCATCGGGCAGGGGAATGCGCGCGCCCTCGCCTTCGCGGTAGCGTACCGCGGGATGACTGGCCGTCGCCTCGGCGATCTCGCGCATCCTGGCCGAGGGCTCCACGCCCCAGACGGGTCCGCCGAAGGTGTCGGCGAGGGCCGGGGTCAGGCGGCCGACGCCGCAGCCAAGGTCAACGACGGCCAGCGGCCGGCGCTCCGGCAGATGCTCGGCGAACCGCGCCATCCAGCGCGCCAGCGCCTCCGGCGGCATCCGCCGTCCCTTGGCGTAGTTGACGTGCTGGCTGTCGTCGTAGTCGACCCGTTTCAACACCATAATGTCCTCCCTGGGGGGAGGATATCACAGCCGCCGCCAGGCGGTTTGCCTACGACAGCAGGTTCAGCAGGGAGCTCTGGCTCAGGCTGTTGAACACCTGGGCGCTGGCCTGGACGGTGGTCTGGGCCTGTTGCAGGCGGCTGATGGCCTGCGCCATGTCGACGTCGGTGATGCCGCCGACCATGCCCTCGAGCATCGACTGGCGGTCGGTCTGGATGTCCATGGTCTTGTCGACGCGGTTCTGGATCAGGCCGTTGCGGGCGGTGGCGTCGGTCAGGCCGACGCCGGCGGCGTCGAAGTCGTCGAGCATGCCCTGCAGGAAGGTGGTCTGGGTCGCGGTCAGCTGGCCGGTGAAGGCGCCGTTGACGTCGACGAAATCCTGCACCTGGCGGAAGGCCGTGAACAGGTCGCCGCCCAGCTGGTCGGCGAGGAAGCCGGACTGGATGGTGGTCGACTCGTCCAGCTGGTTCGTCGGGATCAGGTTGTCGTTGTTGAAGAAGGCGGCGACCGTGGGCTGGGTGGTCAGGTCGGCCAGCGAACCGGCGGTGACCGGCGGGCTGTCCACCTGGCCGCCGGCGAACAGGTAGCGGCCGCCGAACTTGGCGTTCAGCGAGTCCGCGGCCGAGGAGAACCAGCTCGACAGCTCGCTCATCAGCGCCTCGCCGCGACCGGTGGCCAGGGCTTCGGCAATGGCCTGGCGGGCGCCGGTGGCCGCCTCGGCCGTCTGCGACAGGGCCAGGTTCTGCGATTCCAGCCTGGAGGTGAGGATCTTGCCCTGGGTCAGGAAGGCCTCGACCTTGGTCTGGATCGAACGGGTGGCCAGCAGGGTTTCGGCCTGTTTGGCGAAACCCTTCAGGTCGCTGGCGGTCTTCCCGCTGGAAACCTGGGCGTTGGCCTCCGACTGGCGCACCTGGGCGCGCATCAGGTCATTGAGGACCGAGGAATAGTTGTTGCCGGTGGCGACGCGGTTCATGCGCTTACCTCACCATCATGAGCAGGACATCGTACATGTCCTTGCTGGCCTGAACGAGCCGGGCGGCGGCGTTGAACGCCTGCTGGTAGGTGGTCATGCTGATCAGCTCCTGATCCAGGTTGACCCCTTCGGCGGAGCTGCGGCGTGTGTCGGCTTCGGAGGCCACCGCCTCCGCGATGGTCTGGCGCGAGGCGGCGGCGTCGGCCTTGCGGGCGATCGACCCGGCCAGCTCCGAGGCGTAGCGCGACACGGTCATGGTCGAGGCGGCGAGGCCTCCGGAGGCGTCGAAGCCGGTCATGGTTTCGCCGGCCTGGGCCAGCCGGACCGCGCCACGGCCGTCGCCGACCGCCAGCACCGGCTTGCCGGCCAGGGCCTGGCTGAGGTCGAAGTTGGCCAGGGCTAGTTTCAGCGGATTGGCGGCGATGTCGGCGCGAATCTCGAACCGTTCCGACCGCGTGCCGCGCTGGGCCAGGCCAACGCCGAACAGCTCGGAGATCGACGGCCCTCCGGCGCCGCGCTCGGTGTCGTCGTTGAGCACCGACAGGCTGGCGCCCTTGGCGTTGGCGGTGAACAGCATCGCGCCGTCGGCGTCGAGGCTGAAGGCTCCGTAGAGACCGACGCCGGTGGTGTTGTTGTTCAGGGCGTCGAGCAGGTCCTGCATCGCGCCGCCCGCGGGCACCGCGACGGTGACGTCCTTGACCCGCACGCCGTCGCCGTCGGCTACCCGCAGGCTGATCGTGTCGCCGGTGGTGAAGCCGTGGGCGCTCGCGGCGGTCATGCCGGTCTCGTAGAAGGGATAGCCGCCGGAACTGACCAGGTCGTTCAGGCCGAAGAAGTGCGAGAAGCCCTTGCCGGCTTTCAGCGAGGGGTTGGTCGCGTCGTCAGCGATGGCCACGCCCGCGCCGCCAGAGGCGGACAGGCTGAGGGCGCCGTTGGCGAAACTGGCGGCGCCGAACACGCCCAGCGCCGTATTCAGGTTCGTCAGGAAGCTGGCCGTGGTGAAGGCCGTCGCCGCGCCGCCATCGACGCTCATGGTCCAGGCGTCGAAATCAATGGCCACCTGGCGCTGCAGGATGCCGTCGGCGCCGACCACGCCCACCGTCGTCGCGCCGGTGAAGCCGCTGATGGCCGTTCCGATGTCGAGGCCGGTGTCGTGGCCGGTCAGGCTGGCCGGCGCCGGCACGCTGGAAGAGCTGTTATGGGCCCGGTTCAACTCATCGACGGCGCGGGTGACGAACTCCGACAGCTGGTCGCCCAGGGCCGGCAGTTCGCGGTCGCGCAGGTCGAGCAGGCCGCGGATCTCGCCGGAGGTCAGCCGGGCCCGCAGGGACGTCTGGCCGGCCGCGTCCGGCAGGGTCACGGCGATTTCGCCCGAGGCCCCGTCCGCGCGCACGTAGGAGAGGGTCGCCGCGCCGCCGTTGCCGGCCAGCACCGTGCCGTCCGAGGCGCGGATCACCGAGCCCCCGTTGGAACGGGTGTTGACGCTGACGTCCATCAGACCGCTGAGCTCGTCGATCAGCTGGCCCTGGATGTTCTCCGAGCCGGTGGCGTCGCGGCCCTCGACCTGGGCGCGGCTGATGTCGGCGTTCAGGGCGTCGATCTGGCTGAGCAGCTCGTTGGCCCGATCGACCGCGCCGCCGATGCGGGCGTCGGCCTCGGTGGCCAGGCTCTTGAGCGAGGTTGAGATGCGTTTGGCTTCGGTGAGGAAGTCGGTGACGCTGTCGATGGCCGCGCCGCGCTGGATGGTCGAGGCGGCGTCCCCGCCGGCGGCGGAGAAGGCGGCGTAGACCTCGTCCAGCCGGCTGAAGAAGGAGCTGCCGCTTGACGGGTCGCCGAACAGGGCCTGGGCGCGGTCGAATGCGTCGGCCTGGGCCCCGGCCGAGGCGCTGCTGGCCCGGGCGTTCAGCGCGGCGCGTTGCAGGAAGGCGTCGGCGGCGCGGCTGATGCCGGTGATGTCGACGCCCACCCCCATGCCGGCCGAGACCAGCGGGGCCTGTTGGACCACCTTGCGCACGTAGCCGGTGGTGTTGACGTTGGCGATGTTGTCCGAGACCGTCCGCAGACCGGTCTGGGCGGCCATCAGGCCGCTGGTCGCCGACGACATGATGTTGGCGATGCTCATGCGTTCTTTGCCCTGTTCCCGGCAAAGCCTGACTCGCCTTCCGGCGTTTTTTGCCGGGCGAACGCGACCGCGCTCGCGAGGGCCAAGTCTAACCTGTTGAAATTCATGGCATTTACAATCCGACCGTCAAACGGCTCGGAAGTGTGCAGCGCAAGACCGGCGCCACAGCCCGCCGGGCGGCAAGGATGGGCCCTGAAGGACGATTGCGGCCCGGCAAAACCCTCCACCAGGGACTCGCCGACATGGCCAGTGAAGCCAGAAGAACATGTGTCAAAACAGTGTGTTGAGGGCGGTCACGGAAACTGGCCCGGCGGTTGCTTTGACAGGTTCGAATGATCCGGGCGCAGCAGGCGCCGACCGTTTCCCACCCCCAAGGCGACTTCGCCCGTCCATGACCGTGTCCGCGTTCAACCTGCTTGCCGTCCTGCCCGGCGCGCCGCCCTCCCCGACGGGGACTGGCGTGGCCGCGTCGTCGGACGATGGCGGCCTGTTCGAGGGTTTGCTGGCCGGAGCGATTCAGGCGGAGCAGGGCGGTTGGTTGGCCGCCAGCGGCGCCTCTGACGATCAGCATCCGGCCGAGGTCGCCAACACCGACGAAACAGGCCCCGCTATCGATGCCGGCACGCTGTTGCTGATGTTCGCCCCGGTCGCGGCGCCAATCCCTGCGCCGCTCGCGCCGTCTGCCGCGCCGGCTCCGTCGGGCATCATTGAGGCCGAGGCTCCCGCCACCGCGCCCGCCGCCGCCGGCTGGGGCGAAACCACCTTGTCCGCCTCGCGCCCGCCGGTTGTCCTCGCGCCGGTCGCCAATGACATCGCGGGCGCCCTCGGACCCGACACGACCGGCCTCTCAACGACCGGCGACGCCGAAGATTTGGCCTTGCCTGACGAAATCCGCGCGCCGGACGGCGCCGGACGGTCCGGCGATCTGGCCGGTCTCATCGCCAGGGCCGGCCAACGCGACTCCGCGCCGGCGAGGACCGCCCCCGTCGGCCCTGTTGCGCCGCCACCCGCGACCTCTGCGGCCCAGGCGGCCGTACAGTCCGCCCCGCTCGCGTCGGTTCCAGTCGCGCCGGTTCCGGTCGCACCGCCCCTCGTCGCGCCCACCGCGCCCGCGATGGTCGATGACGTCGGAGCGGTCGAAGTGGCCGGCGTCACACTCCCACCGCCCGGTTCCGTCAAAGCAGGCTCCACCGAGGGCGAAGGCCGCCGCGCCCCCGGCGCCGCGCGGGCCGATCGGCGGGACGGCGCTACTCGCGTGGGTGCTGCCTCGACGAGTCCGTTCTCACCCAAGGCGGATCTGCTCTCCACCTCCGGCGCCATCTCGACCAGCTCGACGATGGAGGCGGCGGACGCCGCTTCCGAACCGGCGCCGCATCCGGCCGCCCTCGACACCGCGGAGGCCCCGGAAGCCCGGCAGCCCGCGCTGATCGCCGAGACCCGCGCCCAGGCAACCCAGGCGACCGCGGCGGCTGTCGATGCCGCCGCCGTGCGTGGATCACCCGAGACGGTCGCCAAAATGGCCGCCGACATCGTGCGCAAGCTCGACGGCCAGAGCACCCGTTTTGACCTGCAGCTCAACCCCGTCGGCATGGGCAAGGTCGATGTGGCCATCGAGATCGATCAGGCCGGCAAGCTGACCGCCGCCATGTCGTTCGACTCGGCCCAATCGGCGTCAGACCTGCGTGGCCGGGCCGGCGAACTGCGTCTGGCGCTTGAACAGGCCGGGTTCGACATCGCCGAAGGCGGCCTGACCTTTGATCTCTCCGGCCATGGCGCCGGCCTCGGCGGCCGCGAGGCTGGACAGCAGGAGCGCGCCTGGAGCGGCCGCGCGTTCCAGCGCGCCCAGTCCGGCGCCGACGACGCCGACCTGTCCCTGGCCGCCACCCCATCCACCCCGCTCCGCTGGACCCGGTCCGGCGTCGATATCCGGATCTGAGGCTGACCATGACCTCCACCATCGATCCCACCGCCGCGGCCAGCAATTCGGTCAACGACAAGCTGAACAGCTCGCGCAACCGCCTGGCCGACAGCGAGCAGACCTTCCTGTCCCTGTTGACCACCCAGCTGAAGAACCAGGACCCGCTGTCCCCGCTCGATTCCAACCAGTTCACCGCCCAGATCGTGCAGATGACCGGGGTCGAGCAGCAGCTGATGACCAACGACCTGCTGAAGATGCTGGTCGGCATGAGCGACGGCGGCCTCGCCGGCTCGGTCAACCTGATCGGCAAGTCGGTGACCGCGGAGTCCGACCAGGCGTCGATCGCCGATGGCGCGGCCAGCTGGGCCTATGACCTCGACCGCAACGCCACCAGCGTGAAGTACGAGATCCTCAACTCCGCCAGTTCAACCGTCTGGAGCCGCACTGACGCCAGCGTCGCCGGCGGCGAGCACACTCTCGACTGGGACGGCGTCACCAGCGCCGGCCAGCAGCTGCCCGACGGCGGCCCCTACACGCTCAAGATCACCGCCACCGGTTCCGGCGGCGAGACCATCAACGCCTCAGGCCACGTCAGCGGCGTGGTTACCGGCGTCGAGACCATCGACGGCGAGACGGTCGTCTCGGTCGGCAAACTCAAGATCCCCGTGTCTTCGATCACCGGCGTGGCTTCCACGTCGTGATCCAGGTCAGTCAGAAGGAAGGATAACCTCCCATGAGTATCAACAGCGCCATGCTCGCCGGCGTGACCGGCCTGGTCGCCAACTCCTCATCGCTCGCCGCGATCTCGGACAACATCGCGAACGTCAACACGGTCGGCTACAAGCGCAGCCAGGCCAATTTCCAGACCCTGGTGACCTCGCGGGCTTCCAACGCCTCCTACGCGGCGGGCGGCGTCACCGCCCAGACCAGGCGGTTCGTGACCACCCAGGGCCTGCCGACCCAGACCACCTCCAGCACGGACCTGTCGATTTCCGGCCAGGGGTTCTTCACCGTCACCGAGAAGGCGGAGGACCTGCAGCCAACCGACGTGCGCTCGTTCACCCGCGCCGGGTCGTTCCAGCTCGACAGCCTGGGCTACCTGCGCAACGACGCCGGACTCTATCTGCAAGGCTGGCTGGTCGATGACGACGGGGTGATCACCTCCGACCCGTCGGACATCACCCGCCTGAAATCGGTCAACGTCTCCTCCGTCGGCGGCGCCGCCGAGCAGACCACCCGGGCCACCGTCAACGCCAACCTGCTGTCCAGCCAGGCCCTGTCAGCGGACGTCGGGACCTACGACCCCACGACCAACGCCATGGCCATGTACGATCCCGACCTCGGGACCGGCGTGCGGCCGGACTTCTCGATCCAGGTGCCGGTGTCCGATTCCAAGGGCGGAAAGCGAACCGTCCAGGTCGACTTCCTCAAGAGCGCCAATCCCAACGAGTGGTACGCGGAAATCCGGGCTGTCCCGGCCAGCGACGTCGTCACTGGCGCGGGCCTGATCAACGGCCAGCTGGCCACCGGCCTTGTGGTGTTCACCCCGGACGGCCGTCTGGACAGCACCGCCACCACCCTGTTCCCCGACCCCGACAACCCCCTGCTGACGTTCGGCGCCTCGGCCGACGCCGCGCCGGGGGCGGGGGCGTTCAAGTGGGCGGACGGTCTGGGCGTCGGCGCCCAGGAAATCAGCCTCGACCTGGGCGGCGCGGCCGGCGGCCTGACCCAGTTCGACAGCCAGTCGCTGGTTCAATCGGTGGCCACCAACGGCACCGCCTTCGGCAACCTGACCAACATCGAGATCGATGAACGCGGCTTCGTCACCGCCATCTTCGACAACGGCATCTCGCGTCAGATCGCCCAGGTGGCCATCGCCACCTTCCCGAACGCCGATGGATTGGCGCCGATCAGCGGCAACGCCTACCGGGTTAGCCAGGAGAGCGGCACGTACAACTTCAAGACCCCGGGCAGCGGCGGCGCCGGTTTCATCTCGCCCTCGACGCTCGAAGCCTCGACCGTCGACCTCTCCAGCGAGTTTACCGGCCTGATCACCACGCAACGGGCCTATTCGGCCTCGTCGAAGATCATCACCACGGCTGATCAAATGCTGGAAGAGCTTCTGAGCATCAAGAGATAATCTTGAAGTTTAGAGTGCTTTAATTCGAGTGTTTCAAGATGAAACACAGTTATTAACTTGGAGGCGATAGTGGTTACCTGCTTTTTTACTATCGCGATTCACGCGCTGTTATCGCCGGCCGCCTATGGTTCTCCTCAACAGTGATCGTGAGAGAGGCCTAGAGCCATGCTTCAGCAGCAGCGTGTGAACAACAGGGGCGAAAAATACGTGATCGGTCCCACCGGTGCGCCGTTGACGCTGTCCGACCTGCCGCCCGCCAACACCGAGCGTTGGGTGATCCGACGCAAGGCCGAGGTGGTCGCGGCGGTGCGCGGAGGTCTGCTCTCGCTCGATGACGCCTGTGATCGGTACAGGCTGACCAACGAGGAATTTCTGACCTGGCAGAAGTCGATCGACCGTCATGGCCTGGCAGGCCTGCGGACGACCCGTCTGCAACAGTATCGCTGAGCCGCTCCGCCCCTTTCCAAACTGGCTCGCGACAGACGGCCGCGCCCCGCCCCCCGGGCGCGGCCGTCGCCCATTCACAGGCAGGACCGGGAACTTAAGGCCCCGTTTACCACGCACCCGGTAATTCCTGCCTAGCGGTCCGACCCGGTCGGCGCCGTTTGTCCAATGCGTTGGGGGCAGGCCCGAGTGGAACAGTTCATGAGCGCCTTGCGCGGGTTCGGCCTGGGCCGTCTCGCGGCGCTGGCCGGGATCGGGATCGGCCTTGCCGCCGCGCTCGTGGCCCTGACCCTCAACATCGGCACGCAGCCCAAGGCGCTGCTCTATTCGAACCTCGACCTCAAGGAGGCCTCGGCGGTCGTCCAGGCCCTGGAGCAGGCGGGCATCAAGTACGACGCCCAGGGCGACGGCTCCACCATCATGGTGCCTCGTGATGTGGTCGCCTCGACCCGCCTGATGATCGCCAGCAAGGGCCTGGTGAGCTCCGGCTCGATCGGCTACGAAATCTTTGACCAGGGCGCGACCCTGGGCCAGACCGACTTCGTCCAGCAGCTCAACCGCCAGCGGGCGCTCGAAGGCGAGCTGGCGCGCACCATCAAGAGCATCGACGGGGTCACCTCGGTGCGGGTGCACCTCAACCTGCCGCGCCGCCAGCTGTTCGAGCAGGACGCCGCGCCCGCCACGGCCTCGGTGACGATCGGCGTCGGCGGTCGCAAGCCCTCGGACGACCAGGTCCAGGCCGTGCAGAGCCTGGTGGCGTCGTCGGTGCCCGGTCTGAAGGCCGAGCAGGTGGCGGTGATCGACCAGCACAGCGGCAAGGCGCTCTCCACCGGCGGCGACGGCTCCATGGCTGGCAAGATGGCCGACGACCGCAAGTCCGAGATCGAGCGCCGGATGACCGCGCGCATCAAGGAACTGGTCGAGGGGATCGTCGGTCCGGGCCGCGCCAGGGTCGAAGTCAGCGCCGACATCGACATGGCCCAGGTGACCGAACAGAAGACGGTCTTCGATCCGGAGGGTCAGGTCGTCGTGTCCGAGCAGACCGGCGAGGAAACGGCCAGGGAAAATCAACCGGACGGAGCCAACGCCGTTTCGGCCACCGGCAACATCCCCGGCGCCGCCGCCGGCGCGGCCGGCTCACTGACCACCTCGGACACCGGGCGTCAGGAATCGACCACCAACTACGCCAACAGCCAGACCATCACCACGGAAGTCCGCCAGCCGGGCGCGGTGAAGCAGATCTCGGTCGCCGTGGCCGTCGATGGGGTGACCGCTCCCGGCAAGGGCGGCAAGCCCGGCGCCTGGACGCCCCGCTCGGAAAAGGAACGGGCCGAACTCGAGGAACTGGTCAAGGCCGCCGTCGGCTTCGACGCGGCGCGGGGCGACACCGTCAAGGTGACCAACGTGCGTTTCGCCCGCGAGGCCATCGACGAGGCCGGCGTCACCGCCAAGGCCGGCCTGCTGAGCGGATTCGACAAGAACGACATCATGCGGGCCATCGAGCTGGGCATCATGGCCGTCCTGGGCATCCTGCTGATGCTCTTCGGGGTCCGGCCGCTGCTCAAGGGTCTGACCGGCGGCGGGGGCGGGACGCTGCCAGCCTTGTCCAGTTCGGCCGGCGGCGTGACCACCCGGCTGGTGAGCACGCCCGACGGCGGCACCATGCAGATCGCGGTGGATCCGCAGACAGGCGAGCCACTGGCGCTGCCCGGACCCGACATGGACCAGCGCATCGACATCGCCCGCATCGAGGGCCAGGTCCGCGCCTCGTCGGTCAAACGCGTCTCGGATTTCGTCGACAAGCACCCCGACGAGTCCGTCTCCATCCTCCGTTCCTGGCTGCATGAAACGGCATGATCGCCCTTTACCAAAGCATGGGAGGCCAGGACCTCCCCCTGAATGAACCGAAGGCCGGCCCGGCCTCGCCTGACGGCGCGAGGCGTCCATGGCGATAGGACCGCGCGGCAAGAACAAGGCCGTCGTCGACACCGCGAAGCTGGGCGGCCCTGAAAAGGCGGCCATCGTCCTCCTGTCGCTCGGCGAGGAACACACCGCCATCTGGGAGGCCCTGGACGAGGAGGAGATCAAGGAAATCTCCCAGGCCATGGCGACTCTGGGCACGGTCTCGGCGTCGGTGGTCGAGGAACTGCTGGTCGAGTTCGTCTCGGGCATGTCGTCCAGCGGCGCGATCATGGGCAGCTTCGAGCAGACCCAGCGCCTGCTCGGCGCCTTCATGCCGACCGAGAAGGTCGACTCCCTGATGGAGGAGATCCGCGGTCCCGCCGGTCGCACCATGTGGGACAAGCTGGGCAACGTGAACGAGGCGGTGCTCGCCAACTATCTGAAGAACGAATACCCGCAGACCGTCGCGGTAGTGCTGAGCAAGATCAAGTCCGAGCACGCCGCCCGGGTGCTGGGCTCGCTGCCCGAGGACTTCGCCCTGGAATGCGTCCAGCGCATGCTGCGAATGGAGCCGGTGCAGCGCGAGATCCTCGACAAGATCGAACAAACCCTGCGGACCGAGTTCATGTCCAACCTGGCGCGCACGTCCAAGCGCGACAGCCACGAGATGATGGCGGACATCTTCAACAACTTCGACCGCCAGACCGAGGCCCGCTTCATCGCGGCGCTGGAAGAGCGCAACCGCGAGAGCGCCGAGCGCATCCGGGCGCTGATGTTCGTCTTCGAAGACCTCAACAAGCTCGATCCGGGCGGGGTCCAGACCCTGCTGCGGGCGGTCGAGAAGGACCAGTTGGGCCTGGCGTTGAAGGGCGCCTCCGACGCCCTGCGCGAGATGTTCTTCTCCAACATGTCCGAGCGGGCCAGCAAGATCATGCGCGAGGACATGTAGAGCATGGGCCCCGTGCGCCTGCGCGACGTCGACCAGGCGCAGATGTCGATGGTCCAGGCGGCCAAGGATCTGGCAGCCAAGGGCGAGATCATGCTGGCGGGAGCCGGCGGCGATGACGAGTTGATCTACTGATGACCGGCCAGACCCCCACCCGCTTCAGCTTCGACACGGTGTTCGACGACTCCGGGTCGGTCGCCTATCAGCCGGTCGCGCGAAAGCGATCCTGGACTTCGGAGGAGGTCGAGCAGATCCGCGCCGCCGCCTTCGCCGAGGGCGAGCGCTCCGCCGTCGCCCAGGCCGAGGCACAGGTCGCCGACGCCCTGGCCGATATCGCGCGCGCCGCCCGGTCGGCCATGACGGCACTGGCCGGCGTGGCGCATGAACACCGGGTCGGATCGGCGAACCTGGCCCTGGCCGCCGCCCGCGGCATCGCCGATGCAGCGCTGGAGCGGTTCCCGGACGCCCCCGTGGCGGCGGCCCTCGAATCCCTGGCCCGCGAGGTCGAGGCCCAGCCGCGGCTGACCGTGCGCGTCGCCGCTGGCCTCGAAGGCCGGGTCCAGGCGGCCCTTGACCAGACCGCCGAGGCGATCGGCTTCACCGGACAGATCACCGCCCGGGCCGACGCTACCCTGCCGCCCGCCGCTTTCGTCCTGGACTGGGGCGACGGCAAGGCGGCGTTCGATCCCCAGGCCGCCGCCGAACGCGTGGCCGCCGCCCTCGACGCGGCCCTCGCCGCCGAGGGGCTGCACGCCGAACCCCTGATTCCCGCCAGCGAGGCCGACAATGGCTGATGAAAACAATCTCACGCTCGACGAGTTCGCGGCCGATGAAAAGCTCGCCTCGGATATGCAGGTCGATAACGAAGGGAAGTCCGCCGCCGACCTGGCCCCGGTCTTCGACGTGCCGGTCAACATCTCAGCGGTGCTGGGCCGGGCCAACCTCTCGGTCGCCCAGCTGCTGCAGCTGGGCCAGGGCAGCGTCCTGGAACTCGACCGCAAGGTCGGCGAGGCCATCGACATCTATGTGAACAACCGGCTGGTCGCCCGGGGCGAGGTCGTCGTCGTCGACGAGCGCCTGGGCGTGACCATGACCGAAATCATCAAGGACGGCGACTCGGCCGCCTGAACGGCGGACGTGGCGTAAAGGAGAATACCTATGCGGCTTCTGGTGGTCGGAAGACTGAACGGACAGCTCTCGCTGGCGGTGAAGATGGCCATGGCGGCCGGGGCCAAGGTGGCGCACGTGGAAACCGTGGCCGCCGCCACCCAGGCCTTGCGGGCCGGGCAGGGGGCCGACCTGCTGATGGTCGACTACGAGCTCGACATAGCCGGGCTGATCGCGGCCAACGAGGCCGAACGGATCCGTGTGCCGGTGGTGGCCTGCGGCGTGGGCGCAGACGCCCAGCGCGCTGGCGACGCCATCCGCGCCGGGGCCAAGGAGTTCATCCCCCTGCCGGCGGAGGCCGATCTGATCGCGGCGGTGCTGGCCGCCATCGGCGACGACAGCCGTCCGATGATCGCCCGCGACCCGGTGATGGAGGTGGTCATCAAGCTGGCCGACCAGATCGCCCCGTCCGACGCCTCGATCCTGATCACCGGCGAAAGCGGCGTCGGCAAGGAGGTCATGGCCCGCTATGTCCACACCAGGTCGCGCCGCGCGAACAAGCCGTTCATCAGCGTCAACTGCGCCGCCATCCCCGAAAACCTGCTGGAGAGCGAGCTGTTCGGCCACGAGAAGGGCGCCTTCACCGGCGCCGTGGCCCGCCGCATCGGCAAGTTCGAGGAAGCCACCGGCGGTACGTTGCTGCTGGATGAAATCAGCGAGATGGACGGCCGCCTCCAGGCCAAGCTGTTGCGCGCCCTGCAGGAGCGCGAGATCGACCGCGTCGGCGGCGGCAAGCCGGTCAAGGTCGATATCCGCGTCATCGCCACCTCCAACCGGGATCTGGCCCAGGCCGTGCGCGACGGGACCTTCCGCGAAGACCTGCTCTATCGCCTCAATGTCGTGAACCTGCGCCTGCCGCCCCTGCGCGAGCGGCCGGGGGACATCGTCGCCCTGTCGGATCACTTCGTGAAGAAGTACGCCACGGCCAATGGCATGCCGGAACGGCCCCTGTCCGCCGAGGCTCGCCGTCGGCTCGTCGGCCATCGCTGGCCGGGCAACGTGCGGGAGCTGGAAAACGCCATGCACCGGGCGGTGCTGCTCAGCACCGGCGCCGAGATCGAGGAGTTCGCCGTCCGCCTGCCCGACGGCCAGCCGATGTCGCCCGCGCCGGACGCGGCGGTCGCGCGCACGGCCTCGATGGCCGCCGACGCCATCAGCCGCGGCTTTGTCGGCCAGACGGTGGCCCAGGTGGAGCAGCAGCTGATCCTCGACACCCTTGGCCATTGCCTGGGCAACCGCACCCACGCGGCCAACATCCTGGGCATCTCGATCCGCACCCTGCGCAACAAGCTCAAGGAATACTCCGAGGCCGGCGTCTCCGTGCCGGCGCCGCAGGCGGGACTGGGAGCGAACGCGGCCTAGGGCGCTAGCCCTTAGGTCCGAACCAGCATGGCTGACATCGGCCTCTCAGGGATTGGCGGTCAAAAACCCTCGGCGGGTCGCGTCTGGGGCTGGCTGGTGCGCGGCGAGGTCGGCCTGGCGGTCGGCGTTATCGGCATCATCATCCTGCTGATCCTGCCGATTCCGGCCTGGACGCTGGACATCCTGCTGTCGCTGTCGATCACCAGCGCGGTCCTGATCCTGATGACCGCCCTGCTGATCAAGAAGCCGCTGGAGTTCACCGCCTTCCCGACCGTTCTGCTGGTCACCACTCTGTTCCGGCTGGGCCTGAACCTCGCCTCGACCCGGCTGATTCTCAGCCATGGCCACGAGGGCCCTCACGGCGCCGGCCAGATCATCAAGGCCTTCGGCGAGCTGATGATGGGCGGCAACTACATCATCGGGGTGATCGTCTTCGCCATCCTGGTGATCGTGAACTTCGTGGTGGTCACCAAGGGTTCGGGCCGCATCGCCGAGGTGGCCGCCCGGTTCACCCTCGATTCCATGCCCGGCAAGCAGATGGCTATCGACGCCGACCTGTCGTCAGGCCTGATCGATCAGGACACCGCCAAGCTGCGCCGCAAGGAGCTGGAGCAGGAATCGACCTTCTTCGGGGCCATGGACGGCGCCAGCAAGTTCGTCCGCGGCGACGCCGTGGCCGGCCTGATCATCGTCGCCATCAACATTGTCGGCGGCTTCCTGATCGGGGTCATCCAGCACAAGATTCCGGCCGGCGAGGCGGCCACCACCTACACCCTGATGACCATCGGCGACGGCCTGGTCAGCCAGGTTCCGGCCCTGGTGATCTCCATCGCCGCCGGCTTCCTGGTCTCCAAGGCCGGGGTCGAGGGTTCGGCCAACAAGGCGCTGGTCACCCAGCTGGCGATGAACCCCATCAGCCTGGGCATGGTCTCCGCCTCGGCCGGTGTCATCGCCCTGATCCCGGGCATGCCGACGGCGCCCTTCCTGGTCGTGGCCATCGCCGCCGGCGTGCTGGCCTGGCGACGAACAGTCATGGAGAGCGAGCCAGAGATCGTCATCGAGACCGCGCCCGCCGCCGAGATGGAAGAAGAGCCGATCGCCAATTCCCTTGCCATCGACGACGTGAAGATCGAGCTGGGCTATGGCCTGCTGGCGCTGATCAACGACCTCGACGGCCGCAAGCTGACCGACCAGATCCGCGCCCTGCGCAAGACCCTGGCGGCGGACTTCGGCTTCGTCATGCCGCCGGTGCGCATCCTCGACAACATGCGCCTGCCGACCCAGGGCTACGCTATCCGCATCAAGGAAATGGAATGCGGCGCGGGCGAGGTGCGCATCGGCTCGCTGATGGCCATGGACCCTCGCGGCGGCCAGGTGGAGCTGCCCGGCGATCATGTGCGTGAGCCGGCCTTCGGCCTGCCGGCCACCTGGATCGACGACGGGCTGAAGGAAGAGGCGACCTTCCGCGGCTACACCATCGTCGACCCGGCCACGGTGCTGACCACCCACCTGACCGAGATCCTCAAGGACAACATGGCGGACCTGCTCTCCTACGCGGAGGTGCAGAAGCTGCTGAAGGATCTGGGTCCGGAGCAGAAGAAGCTGGCCGACGACGTCATCCCGGCCATCGTCACCGGCACCAGCTTCCAGCGGGTGCTGCAGGCCCTGCTGCGCGAGCGGGTCTCGATCCGCGACCTGCCGACCATCCTCGAAGGCGTCGCCGAGGCCGCGCCGCATACCGCCTCGATCACCCAGCTGGTGGAGGCCGTCCGGGCGCGCCTTGGCCGCCAGCTGTGCTGGTCCAACCGCGGCGAGGACGGCGCCCTGCCGATCGTCACCCTGTCGCCCGACTGGGAGGTGGCCTTCAGCGAGGCCCTGATGGGCCAGGGCGAGGACAAGCAGCTGGCCATGGCGCCCAGCAAGCTGCAGGAGTTCATCCGCGGCGTCCGCGAAGCCTTCGAGCGCGCGGCCTTGGCCGGCGACCAGCCGGTCCTGCTGACCAGCCCGCAAATCCGCCCCTACGTCCGTTCGATCATCGAACGCTTCCGCGGCCAGACCGTGGTGATGAGCCAGAACGAGGTCCATCCGCGCGCGCGGCTGAAGACGGTGGGGCAGGTTTAGGGGTCCTTGCGTCCTTCGACACGCGCTTCGCGCTGCTCAGGATGACGGGCATTCCGTGTTCGTCATCCTGAGCAGCAGCCGGAGGCTGCGTGTCGAAGGACGCACTCTGTCGACGCCCCCTCTCTTGATCACCCACTCAACCCGTGCTTACTTGAACGCTCAATCAAATGAGCCGTCGCCATGGAACCGACCCGCGAGCGCATTCTCTTCGCCGCCATGACGCTCTTCTCGGAGAAGGGCTACCTGTCGACCTCGGTGGCCGACATTCTGCGCGAGGCGGGGGCCAATTCCGGCAGCCTGTACCACTTCTTCCCGACCAAGCAGGACGTGCTGCTGGCGGTGCTGGAGATGTACCGCGACGGCATCTACCCGATGCTGCTGGCGCCGGCCTGGGAGGGCGTGGACGATCCCATCGAGCGGGTGTTCGCCCTGCTGGGCGCCTATCGCAACGCCCTGAAGACCACCGCCTGCCTGTACGGCTGCCCGATCGGTTCGATCGCCCTGGAGTTGCATGAGCCCGACCCGCCGGTGCGGGAGATGCTGTCGGTCAATTTCGAGGGCTGGGTTCGCCATGTGAAGGGCTGCCTCGACGCCGCGAAATCCCGCCTGCCCGCCGGAACTGACACCCACGCCCTGGCCACCTTCGTCCTGACCACCATGGAGGGCGGGGTGATGCAGTCGCGCACCCACCGCACCCTGGCCGCCTTCGACGCCTCGGTGGCCGGCCTGCGGAACTACTTCACCCTGCTGCAGAACGCCGCCGGGGTCGCCGCTGCGCCCGCCGCCCGGCAGGAGACCGGAACATGAAACGCCTGCTCGCCGCCGCCGCGGTCTCGATGCTGCTCGTCGCCCAGCCGGCGCGGGCGACCGATACGTTTCCCGACTGGCGCGCCTTCCGCGATGTGAGCAACAGCTCGTTCGACGAGCCGGGCGGCGGCCGGGTGCTGCAGCTGAGCATCGTTGTCAACGCGCCGCCCGCGGCGGTCTGGGAGGCCTTCACCACCAGCGAGGGCTTCCGCACCTGGGCGGTGCCGGTGGCCTGGGTCGACCTGCGCGTCGGCGGCATGATGGAAAGCAGCTACCAGCCCACCGCGAAGGTCGGCGATGCCGAGAACATCAAGAACCAGATCGTCGCCTATGTGCCCGGGCGACTGCTTTCGATCCGCAACGTCCAGACCCCGTCCGGCCTGAAGCACCGAGAACTGTTCGGCCAGGTGGTCCAGACCATCGAGTTCGAGGACTTCGGCGCCGGCCGCACGCGGGTGACCATGACCGGCGTGGGCTGGGGGCCGGGCGAGGGATTCGACTACATCTATCGCCACTTCGAATGGGGCAACGCCTATTCACTGGCCGAACTGAAGAAGCGTTTCGATACCGGCCCAGTCGACTGGGCGGCGATGTTCGCGCGCCGGAAGGCCGCGGCCGCTTCGGCCGTCGTCCAAGGGGGAAACTGACATGAACCGCAAGGCGCTCATCAACGCGACCGTGATCGGCACGGTGCTTCAGCTCGTCATGGTCCTGGTGGGGCATTGGGTCCCGGCCGTGGCGGCCCTGTTCGCGCCCATCGGCATCCTGCTCTCGCTGATCGCCGGACTGCTCTACGCCCGCGCGGCGAAGGGCGGCTGGAGCGACAGCACCCTCGGCGGGGTGATTGCCGGCGCCGCCTGCGCGCTGATCGGCATTGCGGTGTCGGTTCTGCTGGGCGATGTCCCGCCGATCATCCTGGTCATCGGAACGCTCAGCTCCGCCGTCGGCGGCGTGGCTGGCGGGGCGATCGGGAAGCTGCTGGCGCGTTAACCTCGGCCGAGGACATGCACTTCAGTGCGTGTCCCCATCCGCTTCAGAAAGCTGCAGGGGACACGTACCGAAGACGGTACATGTCCCCTCCCTAAGCCTCCGCGAACTTCGCCGGCCGCTTCTCCATCGTCGACATGACCGCCTCGATCTGGTTCGGCGAGCCGATCAGCGCGCCCTGTTCCTTCGACTCGGCCAGCAGCACCGTGTGCTGGTCGGCGCCGCTGGCGGCCAGGTCGATCAGCCGCTTGTCGCCGCGGATGGCGTGGGGGTTCTTGCTGGCGATCTCGGCCGCCAGGGCGAGGGCCTCGGCGCGCGGGTCGGCGCAGACGCGGGTGGCGAAGCCGTAGCCGACGGCTTCCTCGCCACTGAACTGGCGGCCGCTGTAGGTCAGCTCGCGAATGACGTCGTCACGAGCCAGGTGGCGCATCAGCACCAGGCCGGCCATGTCGGGCACCAGGCCCCATTTGATCTCCATGATCGACATCCTGGCGTCGGCGGTGACGTAGCGAATGTCCGCCCCCAGGGCGACCTGGAAGCCCCCGCCGAAGGCCACCCCGTGGATCGCCGCGATCACCGGCACGGGAATCTCGCGCCAGACCATGGCCGCCTGCTGGGCGCGGTTGGCGCCGCCCGGGGTGCGGGTGACGGTAATGAGGCCGGCGCCGCCCTTGCGCTCGCCCGAGGCCATCTTGCCGAAGTTGCCCATGTCCAGCCCGGCGCAGAAGGCCCGGCCGTCGCCCGACAGGACCACCGCCCGCACGCCGGCCTGCGTCTTGAGCCGCTCGCCGGTCTCGATCAGGGCCGAGAACATGGCGTCGTCGAGGGCGTTCATCTTGTCCGTGCGGATCAGGCGCACGTCGGCGACGCCGCCTTCGATGGTCACGGAAACCCGGTCCTGCGTGCTCATGGCGCGCGCCTCCCTGTCATTGTTGGGGCGACCGTATCGGGCCGGGCCGACCCGCCGCAAGCCGTCACCCAAGGGAACCCGCCGACGGCTGGATGGTTATTGACGCCGGAGGGTCGGGGGCAGCCATGGAGCATGACCTCATGACACGCAAATCCATCCTGCTCGGCCTCGGCGCCATCGGCGCGCTTGTCCTCGCCGGCAACGCGGGCGCCCAGATTGTCGGCGGCGCCGGCGGAACCGTGGGCGGCGCCGTCGGCGGCGTGACCGGTCAAGGTTCGGCCGCAGGCCAGGTGGCGGCGCCCATGCCCGCGACTCCGGCCGTTCCCGCCACGCCCGCCATCCCCAGCGCCGCCTCGGCCGGGGCCGACGCCAGCGCCACCGCCCGCGGCCGGTCCGATTTCCCGGCCGGCATGGTGGTGCGCGACTCGGCGGGGGTGCAGATCGGCACGGTCATGGATCCCGATCCGTCGATGACCGCCAGCGGCCGGGTGACGATCAAGACCGGCACCGGCTTCATCACCGTCCCGCGCGGCAGCCTGACGATTCAGGGCGACGTGGCCGTCAGCAAGCAGACGGAAGCGGATCTGCGCGCGTCCGGCAAAACCAGGACGGAATAGCCTCCGCGAGCGTCCCGGTCGTTTCGACGCGGCCGGGACCCTTCGTCGCCATTGCCCCGCGCCTCGCGCGCCGATAGAGATGCCGCCGTAAGGGCGGCGACGAGGCCGCCGGGGAAGACTTGCGCATGGCTCCGGCCAGACCGAACAGAAAAAGAGGCTCCAACAGCGCCCTGCTCTGGGACCTGTTGACGTTTGACCGCTTGATGACCGGGCCGGTGATCCACCTGATCTATTGGGCGGGTCTGGGCGTGATCCTCATCGGCATCTTCGGCGCCATCGGGGCGGCCGTGGGCGTGGCCCTGCAGGACACCAACATCATCGGCAAGCTGCTGGCCCTGCCGGTCGCCATCGCCGGCGTGCTGGTCGGCCTGGCGCTGAGCCTGCTGTGGCGGTCGTTCTGCGAGTTCTACGTGGCCATCTTCCGCATCGCCGACGACCTGCGCGCCCTGCGCCAGGCCAGCGACGCCGACCATGTTCTGAAAAAGCCGGTCACGCCGCCGCTCACCGACGTCTGAGGCCGTCGGCCACGGCGGCGAAGGCCGGCTTGGGCCGTCCCAGATCGTCGAACAACAGCGGCGTGTCGGCGGCGTTCTCCCGTTTCAGCCAGCTGTCCCGGTCGCGCATGCCCCAGACGGTGAAGGCGAACTGCTGACGCTCCGGCAGGGCGGCGAAGGCCTCGACGGCTTCGGCGTATAGCCGCGCCTGGCGCTGCTCGGCCTCGGCGCGGTTGGCCAGCATCCCGCCCTGGACCGTCGAGACGTCCATTTCCGACAGGTGGATCGGCAGGCCGAAGCCGGCCAGCGCCTTGAGGGTGGCGGCGATCGACCCCGCCGGCAGCTCCGACCAGCAATGGGTCTGACAGCCGATACCGCCCAGCGGGACGCCCTCGCGGAGCAGCTGCTCGATCAGCTGCATGTAGCGGCGCAGCTTCGCCGGCCGGCTTTCCAGGTGGTAGTCGTTGACGAACAGCACCGCCGCCGGATCGGCCGCCTTCGCCGCCTCGAACGCCACCTTGAACTGGCCCGTCTGGCCCAGCTTGCGGCTCCACAGGCTCTCGCGCAGGCCCTCGCCGTTCTCCGTCACCGGCTCGTTGACCACGTCCCAGCCGGAGGCCAGGCCGCGATAGCGGGCGACCATGGCGGTGACATAGTTGCGCACCGCCCCCTCGAAGGACTGCCGGCTTTCATCCAGCTTGAGGAAGCCCTCTGGTTCGTTGGCGTACCACAGCAGGGTATGGCCAAAGAGCCGCATCCCCTTCTGCCTAGCGAAGGCGGCGATGGCGTCGGCCCGGTCGAAGCGGAACGATCCGTCCGGCTGGACGACGTATTCCATCTTCATCTCCCACTCGGCGGTCAGTTGGGAGAAGTGGCGGGCGGCGAGGTCGGCGTAGGCCGGGTCGGCAAGCTCGGGCGCGCGAACGCAGGTCCCGATCGGGAAGGGCGCCAGCGACTTCAGCGGCGGCTCGGCGATCGGCTGACCCAACGCCGGCTCCCGCCCGCAGGCGGCCAGGGCGAGGCCGGAGGCGAGGATCAGGCGGCGCGAGAGACCGGACATTTCAATGCCGCGCCGCCCGCCGCAGCCCGAGCTCGTCGAGGGCGGCGGTTTCGCGGCGGCCGGCTTCCTTGCGGGCGGCGACCCTGGCCGCTTCGGCCAAATGTTCGTATTTCTTCAGCGCCTCGAAGGCCTCGGCCAGGGCGTCGCGGGCGCCCAGCTCCTCCTGGGCGATGGCGTCGATGGCCGCCTGGGCGGTGGCTTTGCGCAGCTTCAGCCCCTCGCGGAAGCCGGCCATGTACCAGCCGGCCTCGGCGTCGGCGCGGGCGTTCTGCAGCTCGGATTCGCCCTCGGCCTCGAGCACGGCGAGGTGGATCTCCACCATGGTGCGGCGATCGACGATCTCCGCCAGGCGTTTCTGCAGTTCCTCGACTTCATGGGTCGAGATGCGGATGAGCGAGCCCATGGCCTTCATTGGACGCTGCCCAGGATGCCGTCGAGCTGAACGAAGGCGTCATCGAGGCTGGAGACCTCGTCCTTGTCCTGTGCCAGGAAGGCCTCGAGATCGGGATTGAGGGCGATGGCCCGGTCGACTTGCGGGTCGGCGCCGGCGCGATAGGCCCCGATGCGGATCAGCTCCTCCATGTTCGCCCAGGACGCCAGGGTCTGGCGGGCGTTGGAGACGATCTGGCGCTCATGAGGCAGCTGGCAGCCGGGCATGGTCCGACTTATGGACTTGAGGACGTTAATGGCGGGGAAGCGTCCGCGCTCGGCGATGGATCTTTCCATCACGATATGGCCATCGAGAATGCCGCGCACGGCGTCGGCGATCGGCTCGTTGTGGTCGTCGCCGTCGACCAGCACCGTGAACAGGCCGGTGATCGGCCCCGCCGTCGAGCCATCCGGCCGCACGGGGCCGGGCCCGGCGCGCTCAAGCAGCTTGGGCAGTTCGGTGAAGACGGTGGGGGTGTAGCCCTTGGGGGGCGGCGGCTCGCCGGCCGCCAGGCCGATCTCGCGCTGGGCCATGGCGAAGCGGGTCACCGAGTCCATCAGGCAGAGGACCTCCAGGTCCTGGTCGCGCATGGCCTCGGCCACGGCCATGGTCATGTAGGCGGCCTGCCGCCGCTTGAGGGCCGGCTCGTCGGAGGTGGCGACGATGACCACGGCGCGCTTGAGGCCTTCCTCGCCGAGGGTCTCCTCGATGAATTCGCGGACCTCCCGGCCCCGTTCGCCGATCAGGCCGACCACCACGGCGTCGCAGTCGGCCTGGCGGGCCAGCATCGACAGCAGCACCGACTTGCCGACGCCCGAGCCGGCGAAGATGCCCAGGCGTTGGCCGCGGCAGGTGGTGGTGAAGACGTTCATCGCCTTGACGCCCAGATCCAGCCGCGCGCCGACGCGGCCGCGGGCGTGGGCCGGCGGGGGCGGGGCGCGCAGGCTGTAGGGCGAGGCGCCCTGGGGCAGGGGGCCCTTGCCGTCGATGGGGTTGCCGAAGGCGTCGATGATCCGGCCCAGCCAGGCCTTGTGCGGCCGGACCATGCCGCCGTCGGGCTGGATGTTGATCTCGGCGCCGGGGGCCACGCCCTCGACCGGGCCGAAGGGCATCAAGAGGGCGCGGGTCTCGCGGAAGCCGACCACCTCGGCGGCCAGCGGCGGGGCGCTTCGCCGGATGATCTCCGCCCGGGCCCCGACCGCCAGATGGGTCAGACCGCCCCGCGCCTCGATCAGCAGCCCGTTCACCGCCGCCACCCGGCAGGAGATGGACAGCGGCTCGATACGCTCGACGGCGGCGATCAGACTGCGCAACGCGATGGCCCCGGGAAACCTGGCGGCCATCATGGCAAGGTTGCTTTAACCATAAATGAAAGGGGCGGAGGGGACATGTACCCCCTTGGGTACGTGTCCCCTAAACCAGCAACTCGATTGGGGGACACGTACCTGCGGTACATGTCCCCTGCGGCTCACCGCCAACGGTCTCCCGGCGCCGCCACATAGTTCACCCACACATATCCCCACGGGATGACGAGCGGGAAGATCGCGCCCATGCCGCAGGCCAGCAGGGTCTCGGCGGTCCCGGCGCTCATGCCGCCGGCCTGCCAGGCGGGAATGCCGACCAGGGCCAGCCACATGCCTTTCCAGATCATCTCGAACATCAGCAGCGGCAGCATCTTCAGCGGGTAACGCAGGCCCAGCAGGGCCAGTAGCGAGACCGCCGCCAGCACGCACTGGACGACGCCATACATCAGCGGCCAGGGTTTTTCGGGATGGAGGATGCCCGGCCAGATCGTCAGGCCGAGGCCCACGGACATCAGCAGATAGGCGGCCCTAAGGGCATAGAGGCGCAACAGCGAGACCTGGGTCATGCCGGGAGTTCCTTGCAGAGATAGGAGAGGGAAAGGCCCCGGCGGTTAGCCGACGTCCTTGAGAATCTTCTCGATGGCGGAAAGGCGGGTCTCGATGGCGGCCAGGGCGGTCGCCTGTTCCCCGGCGACCTTCTCGACCAGATGGCGATAGGCCTCGTCGCCGGCGAGGCGGGCTTTCGCCTGCTGGATCTGGGCGACATAGCGCATGCCGAAGATCAGCAGGGCGGTCACGAACGGCAGCAGGGCGGTGAAGATGTAGATCGGCGTGGACATCGAAGGTCCCCCTCAGGTCTCGGGTTTGCTGGTCAGGGAGGCCGCCGCGCGGGCGATCGCCTCCGGTGTGAGTTGCAGGGCGAAGCCGGTGACTTCGAAGAAGTTGAGCGCCTTGCCGTCGGCGGAGAGTTCGAGCTGGCTGGCGACCAGCCCGGCCTCTTCAAGCTTGGCCAGATGCAGGTGCAGCAGCGGCCGGCTGATGCCGAGGTCGCGGGCCAGGGCGCTGATGTAGTTGCGCCCGCCCGTCTGCAGCGCCGCGATGATCCGCAACCGGTGCGGACTGGCCAGCGCCGCCAGTTTGGCCAGCAGTTGGTCTCCTGTCGGTGGCGGCGTCGCTATCATATGTCAGAAATATCTGACGCATGTCAGGGAGTCAACAGGCGGGGACATGTGCCGTCTTCGGTACGTGTCCCCCAAACCCGCAGCCGCTCGAATGGGGGACACGTACCGAAAACGGCACATGTCCCCGCCTGTTGACTCCCAGACAAGCCTCAGATATTTCAGACATATGATAGCGACGCCACCACCGACAGGAGACCAA
>JACRBD010000140.1 GCA_016234625.1 Caulobacterales bacterium
AGGCCACGTCCAGGCCCAGGTGGAAATCCTTGCCCACCTTGTAGCCGGCGCTTTCGCCGGCCTTGACGATGAACTCCAGCGCCGCCTCGGCCGAGCCGATGTTGGGGGCGAAGCCGCCCTCGTCGCCGACGTTGGTGTTGTGGCCGGCGTCCTTGAGGGCCTTCTTCAGGCCGTGGAAGATCTCCGCCCCCATGCGCAGGCCTTCGGAGAAGCTCGCCGCGCCGGTCGGCAGGATCATGAACTCCTGGATGTCGATCGGGTTATCGGCGTGAGCCCCGCCGTTGATGATGTTCATCATCGGCACCGGCAGCACGCGGGCCGAGACGCCGCCGACGTACTTGTAGAGCGGCAGGTCGGCGCTGACGGCGGCGGCCTTGGCCGTGGCCAGGCTGACGCCGAGGATGGCGTTGGCGCCCAGGCGGGCCTTGTTCTTCGTGCCATCGAGCTCGATCAGCAGGCTGTCGATGCGACGCTGGTCCTCGGCGTCGATGCCGGAAAGGGCGTCATAGATCTCGCCGTTGACCGCGGCCACCGCGTCCAGCACGCCCTTGCCGCCGTAACGGCTCTTGTCGCCGTCGCGCTTCTCGACGGCTTCGTGGGCCCCGGTGGAGGCGCCGGACGGCACGGCGGCGCGGCCGAACGAACCGTCTTCCAGCACCACATCGACCTCGACCGTCGGGTTGCCGCGGCTGTCGAGGATTTCGCGGGCGATGATGTCGACGATCTCGGTCATGGGTCTGTCCGTGCTGCCAGTGATTTGCGGGCGAGGCTTTAACGTCCCGCGACGGACTCCGCAAAGCGCGTCGTTGAAATTTCCAGAGACAAAGAACGCCGCTACCGGAGATTTCCCATGCGCAAGACCCTCATCGCCCTCGGCATTATCGTCGTCACCGCCTTCGCCGGCGGTGCGGTGGTTGGAACCGCCGTCGCCGACCAGCCGAAGATGCATTCCGCCCTCGACCACCTGCGCGCCGCGCGCGCGGACCTGCAGAACGCGACCCCCGACAAGGGCGGCCATCGCAACCGGGCCCTGGCGGCGACCAACAACGCCATCAACCAGGTCGAGGCCGGGATCGCCTTTGACCGGAGACACTAGCCCTCCCGCTTGACTTCCCCTGCGCCCGGCGGGCAACGCGTCTCTCCAACGGAGGACGCCTCATGCTGCTGGTCGAGAAACAGGACGGGATCGCTGTCGTCACCCTCAATCGCCCCGAGGCGATGAACGCCCTCTCCAAGGCCATGCGCAGCGCGCTGTACAAGGCCATGGTCGAGCTCGACGCCGACCCTGACGTCAGTGTGGTGATCCTCACCGGCGCTGGCGAGCGGGCGTTCACGGCCGGGCTGGACCTCAAGGAGCTGGGGTCCGATCCCGAGGCCATGAGCGCGGCCAACGCAGAGGGGGCCGACGAGAATCCGGTCAAGGCCATCGAACTCTGCACCAAGCCGGTGATCGGGGCGATCAACGGCGTGGCCATAACCGGCGGCTTCGAAGTGGCCCTCGCCTGCGACGTGCTGATCGCCTCTGAAAACGCCCGCTTCGCCGACACCCACGCCCGGGTCGGAATCATGCCCGGCTGGGGCCTGTCGCAGAAGCTGTCGCGGCTGATCGGCATCTACCGGGCCAAGGAGCTGTCCCTGACCGGCAACTTCCTCGATGCGAAGACCGCCTGCGACTGGGGGCTGGTCAACCGGGTCGTGCCGGCGGCCGACCTGCTGGCGACCGCGAAGAAGCTGGCGGCTGACATGGCCACCATCCCGGTGGAGACCCTGACCACCTACAAGCGGATTATCGATGGCGGCTACGCCCTGGCCTATGGTGAAGGCCTGAAGTTCGAGGCCGAAAAGTCCACGGCCAACAATCGGCTGGTGACGCCGGAAGCCGTGGAAGCGCGGCGCGCGGGCATCCAGGCGCGGGCCCGGACGCAGGGCTAGTCACTGTTGTCATCCCGGACGGCCCGCAAGGCCGATCCGGGACCCAGATTCGGCCTCACGCGCCGGGACCGCGATTCAATCTGGGTCCCGGCTCTTCGCTGCGCTTCGGCCGGGATGACAGTGAGGGCTCAAGCCATCCAGATCTGGGGGTCGGCGCCGACGCGGAACATCACTCGTTTGCGGCCGTAGTCCATCTCGACCCGAGAGAACAGCCGCAGGACATTGACCCCCAGCAGGATGGTCGGGCGGTCGGCCATGCCCCACTGCTCGAACAGGTCCAGGTCGCTGACCAGCACCGGGATGTCGGTGAACCGCAGGCCGCCCAGCCGGATCGACTCAAGGACCCGCAGCTCACCGGTCGCCTGGTGGCTGGTCACCCCGTAGAGCGGCACGCTCTGGCCCTCGTTGCGCCAGTCGCCCCGCGACCGCAGCGATTCGGCCAGCGCCCGATTGCAGATGCTCATCCCGGCGCCCGAATCGATGAAGGCGGCGACCGGCGCGCCGTTGGCGTTGGCGTCGATGACCACCAGCCGACCGTAGCGGTCGCGGGCGCTGACGAAGGCGTCGCGCCCGGTGGTCAGCGGCTTGAAGGCGCCCGAGGCCGGCCGGTTCTCCAGCTTGCGCTCGCGGAAATCCATCACCAGCCGGCGCGTG
>JACRBD010000135.1 GCA_016234625.1 Caulobacterales bacterium
CAGCTGTACAACCTGACCCACCCACACATGCGCCAGCGGATGACCGAGCGGAACGCCGAGACCTACCGCGCCATGGCCGACGGCTTCACCCGCATCGCCCCGCCCGGGACCTTGCCGATGCCGGCGGACCGGTTCGCCCGGGTGATCGACGCGATGATCACCGGCCTGGTGTTCACCCGCTTCCAGACGCCCGACCTGATCAGCGACGAGGACATCATCGCGGCGTTCGAAGCCCTTGCCGGCGCCGAACCGGTGGCCAACCCCTGGCCGATGAGCCGCGCGATCACCCGGGCCTGAGATGCGCTCATGACCGGCCAGACCCTGACCCTGCACGGAACCGTGGTTTTCCTCCGCGACACGGACGGACCCCTGATCGCCGGCGATCGCGGCGCAGCCGACCTGATCGGCGAGGCCATTGGGTCAGGGGCGACAATGATCGCCATCCCTCTCGCCCGGCTCGGCCCGGACTTTCTCAGGCTGAGCACACGTGTGGCCGGGGAGCTGCTGCAAAAGCTGGTCAACTATCGGTTCCAGGTGGTCATCCTGGGCGACGTTTCGGAGGCGGTGGCCGCCAGCGACGCCATGCGCGACTTCGTGGTCGAGTCCAATCGCGGCGAGACGGTCTGGTTCCTGCCTGACCTGTCGGCTCTGGAGGCGCGGCTGGCGCCCTAGTCCTGCACCGCCAGCAGGGCGCCGATCATCCGCTCCAGGTGGCGCAGGCTGACCTCGATGTCGATGTCGGGCTCGTCGCGCGCCAGGGCGAAGATGGTCTCGTTGAGGGCCCCGAACACCAGCACCGCCAGGGGTCTTGCGTCGATCCGGCTCAGGCGGTCGTAGCCGGCGATGTTGCGCAGGCCGCGCACCACCGTGTTCAGGCCCATGCGGGAGTCGACCTCGCGCCAGCCGGCGTCGCCCAGCACGATCGGGCCCTCGAGCATGACGATGCGACGGAAATCCGGGCGGCGGCAGAACTCCAGCGAGGCCCGGCAGCCGGCCAGGAAGGCGGCCATTGGCTCGCCGTCCCGCGACGACGCCTGGGCGTGGCGGTTGAGCTCGTCCTCAAGGCCGACGAAGACCTCGCGGAACAGCAGGGCCTTGCTGGCGAAATGGTGGAACAGGGCGCCCTCGGTGACGCCAGCCCCCCGGGCGATCAGCGCGGTCGACGCGCCCGCGTAGCCGCGCTCGGTGAAGGCCGCCTTCGCCGCCGCCAACACTGCCTCGCGCGTTCGGGCCGCGTCCTGGGCCGTTCGTCGCGGCATCACGCACTCCGGGTACTCTGGACAATCCCTCTAGGCCGCCGCTATTTACATAGCATCACTATGTATCAGGGTCACGCTCCGGGGAACGTCTTTGCTGCGCCGATCAGTCTGTCTCTGCATCTTCTACGGCCTGATCGCGGCGGTCGCGCTGGTCGCCACCTGGAGCCAGAACCTGGCCTATTTCCAGGGCCCGCAGGGGCCCGGCGGATTTGCTGGCGCCTTCATGGCCTTCATCGACGACACCCGGGTCAATCCGGCCAGCCGGTCGATCACCGTCGATATCGCCCTGTTCGCCCTGGCCGGCTCGACCTTCATGATCCTCGAGGCCCGGCGACTGGGGATCCGGTTTGTTTGGGCCTACATCCTGCTGGGCTTCCTGGTGGCCATCAGCGTCGCCTTCCCGCTGTTCATGATCGCGCGCGAGCGGCACCAGTGCTGGCGCGAGGGGCGCGACGTCGAGCCCCTCCGGCCCGCGGACTGGCTGGGCGTCGGCGTGACCACGCTGGCGGTCGCGGGCCTGACCGCCCACATTCTCGGCGGATGAACGGGACCTGACCAGAGCCGTTCAGACTGGGCTCAATCGCCGCCGCGGCTCTGTCGGTTCTGGCTTCGGCCGGCGTCGCCGAAGCGCAATCCTACCCCGGCCGCCCGGGCGGCTATCAGGGCCAGGGCGGCTACGGTCAAGGTCAGGGTCAGGGTCAGGGCGGGTACCAGGGCGGTGGCTACGGCCAGGACCAGGGCGACTACGATCGCCGCGATGATCGCCGCGACGAGCGTCGGAACGACCGCTATGACCGTCGTGACGAGCGCCGCGACGACCGCTACGATCGTCGTGAGAACCGCCAGGAAAGCCGCTGGGAGCGTCGCGCCGAGCGTCGCTACAACGCCGGCCGCTACCACGGGCCGCGCGGCTACGCTCATCGGCAGTGGCGCCGGGGCCAGTACCTGCCGCCGGCCTATCGCGGCCGGGACTACCAGGTCGACTACCGCTACTACCGCCTGCCCCCGCCCCCGCGCGGCTACCAGTACACCCGGGTCAACGATGACGTCGTCATGACGGCCATCGCCACCGGCCTGATCGCCTCGATCGTGTTCGAAATGTTCCAGTAGGTCTTTCCCCCGGGACCTCTGCGACGACGCCCCCGGAGATCC
>JACRBD010000137.1 GCA_016234625.1 Caulobacterales bacterium
GAACATGAACGGGACGATGAACAGGACGGCGCCGAGGCGCATCGCCTGCCACGCGGTGGCCATGGGCGGCGAGTCGGCGATCGCGGCCGCGGCGAACGGCGAGAGGCACGTCGGCGGCGTGAGGTCGGAGGTGACGCCCTGGGGCGCGTAGCGTTCGGCGATCGCCCTGGCGCGGTTGGCCACGGTCGTGGTGGAGACCTGGCCCGACAGCAGGATGCCGCCAGCCATCGGCAGGATGCGGATCGGCTCTCCGGGCAGGGCGGAACCCAGGTCGGCCCGCAGGGACTCAAGGTCCTGGGCGACCCGCACGTCGATCACCTCGATCAGGCGATGGTTCGGATCGTAGACCAGGATGTTGGTCGTTCCCAGGGCCTTGCCGCGCACATAGACGCTGCGGTCGGTGTTGGCGACGATCTCGGCGACCTCGGGCTGGGCCACGACGATCTCGCCGGCGGCGCCCATCAGGCGGAAGGCGACGGACTTGTCCCTGGGCACGGTGATCACCCGACTGGGGGCCAGTTCGCCGACCAGCGAGCTGGCGACAAGGGCCTGGCCCAGGGCGGGCGGAGCGACAGACGCGCAGGCGAGTACAGCCGCGCAAACGGTGGCGATGCGACGCATTATGGTCAGCTCCCGAAGCGCTCTGTGGGCACGGTCACGGTTTCCCGCTTGCCGCCCTGGGTAATGACGAGGCCGCGCGGCGCGGCGCTGGCCGACGGTGTGGACGGACCGCGCCGGACATAGAGGCGGCGCGGGGCGGCCGGGGCCGCGGCGGCAGGAAGGGCGCCGCCCTGGCCGTTGCTACGCAGCATCTGCTGCAGGGTCATGGGCGGAATGGCGGCGATCTCCGTCGAGCCGCTGCGGCGCAGGGACAGGGACAGGGTCCCGGACTCCGCGGCGGCGGCCAGCTTGCCGGCGTCGAGCACGCTGACCTCCAGGGTGGCGGTCTTGGGAGGGAACTTCTCGGTCGAGGCCGGGTCGGCGATCAGATCCATGCCCAGGACGCGGACATTCTGGATGACCAGGGTCGAGACCAGGGTCTTGCCCCGGGAGGCGCCCTCCACGCCGGTCTGGTCGGAGATGTCCTGCACCAGCACCACATCGACCCGGTCGCCGGGCAGAACGTGACCGCCGCCGCCGGCGACCTCGTTGACCTTGATGGTGTAGGCCCGCATGCCCGGGGTGATGGTCGCCGCGACCGAGGGCTTGGCGCCGCCACCGCTGACCTTGGTCGGCAGGATCGGCTCGTGATTGACCAGGGCTGTCAGGGTCACCGGCCCCCCGCCGTCCAGGCCGATGACCTGCTGGATCGAGGTATAGGCGCCCTGCGGCACGGCGTTGGCCGGCATGCGGATGACGGTGAGGTTCCTGGCATCCAGCTTCTGGCCGAAGGGCACGGCGCCGGCGGCGGCGACCACCGGGGTCAGGGCCGTGGCGGGCGCTTCGTCCGCCGCCGCCCGGGTCGCCCCGTGCGATGAATTTGGCAACCAGACCTTGGCCACGAACAGGGCGCCCAGGCCCAGAAGGGCGGACGCGCCAAGGCTGGCGATGGTGGCGACTCGCATCCTGCCGAACCCCCGTAGTCGAGCGACCGAATTTCCGGCGCTCTTCCCGACACTACGGAACAGAAATACGGGTTTCCTGTTGAAATATATTCAACGAAGACAGTGAAGGGGTGTAAACGCTGTGCATACGGGCAAGTATTAAGCTTAATCTCCAGCAACCATGTTCGGTGATTTCAATCGCGACTGTGGGCGGATCTTCCGGCCAGCCAGGTCCGGGTCACCACCCGGTCGTCGCCCAGCACCATAAGCGCGAACAGAATCTCGCGGATGTCCCTGACGCCATACAGCCGCCGGGCCAGCAGGGGCGTGGCGGCCGGGTCGAGGGCGACGAAGTCGGCCTCGCGGCCCGCCGCGAAGCTGCCGATGCGATCCTCGAGCCCCAGCGCCCGGGCGCCGCCTAGCGTGGCCAGATAGAAGGCCCGCAGGGGGTCGAGGGGGCTGCCGTGCATCTGGGCGACGTTGCAGGCCGCCGCCGCCGTGGTCAGCATCGAGAAGCTGGTGCCCGCCCCGACGTCGGTGCCCAGGGCCGTCTTGACCCCATGCCGGTCCGCCTCGGCCAGGTCGAACAGGCCGCTGCCGAGGAACAGGTTGGACGTCGGGCAGTGGGCGATGGCCGCGCCGGCCTCGGCCATCCGGTCCAGCGACCGGGGCGTCATGTGGATGCAGTGGGCGAACACCGAGCGGTCGGTGACCAGGCCAAACTGGTCGTAAACGTCGAGATAGTCCTTCGACTCCCTGAAGGCTTCCGCCACCTGGGCCACCTCTTGTGGGCTTTCAGCCAGATGGGTCTGAAGCCAGACATGGCCGTGGGCGTGCAGGATCTCGCCGGCCGCCGCCAGCTGTTCGCGGGACGAGGAGAGAGCGAAGCGCGGCGTCACCGCATAGCCCAGTCGGCCGCGCCGGCTCCAATCGGCGATCAGGCTCTCGGTCTCGGCCCGGCTGCTCGCGGCGGTGTCGGCCAGGCCCTCGGGGCCATGGTCCATCAGCGACTTGCCGGCGATCAGCCGCATGTTCCGGGCCAGGGCCGCCTCGAACAGGGCGTCCACCGAGGCGCGATGCACCGAGCCGAACACCATCGCCGTGGTCGTGCCATTGCGCAGCAGCTCGTCCAGGAAGGCCCGCGCCGCATCGTCGGCATGGGCCCGGTCGGCGAAGACCCGCTCGGCGGGGAAGGTCTTCTCCTCCAGCCAGTCCAGCAACTGGCCGCTGAAGGCGGCGATCATGTCGATCTGCGGGAAGTGGATGTGGGTGTCGACGAAACCCGGCGTCAGAATCCTGCCCGGCAGATGTTCGACGGGGGTGTCGGCGGCCAGGTGGGGCGACAACGCCGTCCAGTCGCCGCAGTCCGCCACATGGCCGTCCTCGACCAGCAGCAGGCCGTCGGGATGCCAGACCACGGCCTCCTCCCCGGCCTTCGCGGGATCGTCCAGACAGTGGACCAGGGCGGCCCGATAGGCGCGAACATCTGCCATGCCCCCTCGTTGGAGCGCGCTCCGCGCCGGCTGGCAAGACGATGGCGCGCGAAAACCGTTTGCGTCCCCTTGCGTCGCCTCCCCTAGGCGAACGTCCGGCAGTCTGATCATCTGCCGCTTCTCAATGGGACTCCGCCGATGAACCTCGACCTGACCCCCGACGAACTGGCCTTCCGCGACGAGGTCCGCGCCTTCCTCGACGAGGCCCTGACGCCGCAACTGCGTCAGGCCGGACGGATGGTCACCAGCGTGTTTGTCGACAAGCAGTACTCCATCCCCTGGCAGAAGACTCTGCACGCCAAGGGCTGGGTCGCCCCCAGCTGGCCAGTGGAATACGGCGGCTGCGGCTGGAACGAGATGCAGCGCTACATCTTCGCCGCCGAATGCACCCGCGCCGGGGCGCCCAGCCTCTCGCCGATGGGACTTCGGATGGTCGGTCCCTGCATCCAGCGCTACGGCACGCCCGAGCAGAAGGCCTTCTACCTGCCCAGGATTCTCGCCGGCGACGATTACTGGTGCCAGGGCTATTCCGAGCCGGGATCGGGGTCGGACCTGGCGTCCCTGCAGATGCGCGCCGAGAGCGATGGCGACGACTATGTCCTCAACGGCTCGAAGATCTGGACCACCCACGCCCATTTCGCCAACCGCATGTTCTGCCTGGTGCGGACCTGGTCCGGCGGCAAGCCGCAGCAGGGCATCACCTTCCTGCTGCTGGAGATGGATACGCCCGGCATCGAGGTGAAGCCGATCATCACCCTGGCCGGCGAGCACGAGGTCAACCAGGTGTTCTTCGACAACGTCAGGGTCCCCAAGTCCGGGCGGCTGGGCGAGGAGAACGACGGCTGGACGGTGGCCAAGTACCTGCTGGAGTTCGAGCGTGGCGGCAGCTCGGCGCCCGGCCTGCGTGGCGGGATCGCCAGGCTGAAGGCCATGGCGGCGAACGAGGTCTCCGACGAGGGCTCACCCCTGATCGACGACCCGGACTTCCGCGCGCGTCTGGCCGAAGCCGAGATCCTGGTCGAGTCGATCGAGATCACCGAGCACCGGGTGATGAGCGCCCTGGCCGGCGGCAAGAACCCGGGCCCGGCCTCGTCGATGCTCAAGACCCAGTCCACCGAATGCACCCAGCGTCTGGACGAACTGGCCATCGAGATCGCCAACCACTACGCCGGCGTCGATCAGCCGGAGGCCCGCGAGCCCGGCTCCAACCAGGCGCCGATCGGTCCCGACCACAGCCTGGTTGCCATGGCCCGCTACCTGAACAACCGGGCGGCCTCGATCTATGGCGGGTCGAACCAGATCCAGCGCGATATCATGGCCAAGCTGGTGCTGCGGCTCTGATGCGCCGGGGACTGCTTCGCGTAGCGTAGCTGTCCCCTGTTTGCAGGGCAGGAAGGCAGGGACAGCTACCGGCTGCGCCGGAAGCAGTCCCCGAGCGTGGTTCCGGCCAATCGCCCCGTCGATCCCCTGCGGGACTGTTCGTTCGCGCCATTCCAGGCATCATGGAGTCGGGTCTCGCGGATGAGAAGGATCAATAGATGGCGCACGCGGTCGCGAAGATCGGAACAAAAGCCTGGTCGACCCTGGTGGTTTCGGGCCGCCACAGCCTGATCGCCGACGAACCGCCGGCGCTAGGCGGCCAGGACGCGGGTCCCGCGCCCTACGACCTGCTGCTGGCCAGCCTGGGCGCCTGCACCGCCATCACCCTGCGCATGTACGCCGCCCGCAAGGGTTGGCCGCTGACCGAGGCGACTGTGGACCTGAGCCACTTCAAGGATGGCGATCGATCAAGGATCGCCCGCGTGCTGCATCTGACCGGCGACCTCGACCCCGACCAGCGGGCCCGGCTGGCCGACATCGCCGAGCGCACCCCGGTGACCCTGACTCTCCGGGCCGGCGCGGACATCGCCACCACCCTCGCGGAGGCCGGCGCGTGAGCGACGACAAGAAGCCCATCGATCCCGGCCAGCTGACCGCCTTCGTCATCGGCGAGAACCCGCTGATCATCCGCCCCGCCCCGCTGGAGCGGGAGTGGATGCACGCCACGCACGAGCGGTTCGCCTATCGCTGCCTGCCGCTGAACATCGCCAACGCCCACGGCTGGGAGATCCTCAGCCCCAGCGGCTTCACCGCCGGCTGGAACGGCCTGCCGGGCCTGGCCGCGGTGCTGATCGGCGCCGACGCGGGAACCACCGCCCCGGCGGTCAGCCACTTCGGCCACGGCATCCTGACCTTTCACATTCCGGCCCTGTTCCGCACCGAGCCCGGCTACGACCTGATGGTCCAGGCGCCGATCAACCGGCCCAAGGACGGCATCTATGGCCTCAGCGGCGTGGTCGAGACCGACTGGGCGCCGTTCAGCTTCACCATGAACTGGGTGTTCACCCGCCCGAACGTCCTGCTGCGGTTCGAGAAGAACGAGCCGATCTGCCACATCTTCCCGGTCAGGCGCGGCGAGCTGGAGAAGATCACTCCCTACGCCCGGCCGCTCAGCGACGACCCGGTGTTCAAGGCCGAGTACGAAGCCTGGTCCGCCAGCCGCAACACCTTCAACGCCGATCTGAAGACCCCGGGCTCCGAGGCCCAGGCGAAGAAGTGGCAGAAGATCTACCTGCGCGGCACGACCGAGAGCGGCGCCGTGGAAGCGGCCGAGGACCACCGCACCAAGCTGCGCCTCAAGCCGTTCCGGAAGGTGAAATAGGGCGCAACCCTCATTGTCATCCCGGACGGCCCGAAGGGACGATCCGGGACCCAGATTCGGCGTTAGGCATGGCGAATGGAATTTAATCTGGGTCCCGGATAGCTGCTGCGCAGCTTCCGGGATGACAACATCGCGTGCACAATCTAAAATTGTTCCATGGAATATCGCTACTATACTTACATTCTCGCCAGCCGCCGCAATGGCACGCTCTATGTCGGCGTAACCAACAATCTTCCCTATCGGGTCTGGCAGCACCGTGAAGGAAAGGGCAGTGCGTTCGCCAAAAAGTACGGCGTGACCATGCTCGTCTGGTACGAATCCTTCGGCCAAATCCACGACGCCATCGCCTGCGAGAAGCGCCTCAAGCGCTGGCGGCGGGCGTGGAAGCTGGCGCTGATCGAGAGGATGAACCCAGACTGGCGCGATCTCTATGAGACCTTCAACCAGTAACCCGACTGGTATCCCGGAAGCGGCGCAGAGGGTATCCGGGACCCAGATCAAATCCCATCCCACCTGCCTGAAGCCGAATCTAGGTCCCGGCTCTCCGCTTCGCTTCGGCCGGGATGACAATGAGTTTTACCCCGCCACGAACGTCCAGATCGGGCCCTTCCAGTGCTCGTCGTCCCGGTCCAGCCGCTGAACATCTGAAACGTTGGGCGCCGCCGCGATGGCGCGGGGCCAGAAGGTCAGGGCGCGGGCGGTGCGGGCGACCACGGCGACCTCCCAGCGGCCGGGATGCAGGGCCAGCACCTGATGCAGGGCTTGCGCGGCCACCTCGCCGCCGCGGTATTTCCGGGCGACGAAGAACTCGGCCATGTTGCGCTCGGCCGCGCCGCCCATGTGGGACAGGGTGTTGATCAGGACGAACCCGGCCAGCTGGCCGTCCACGCGGATCAGCAGCGGCCAGCGGTCCGCCGCCCCCCAATACTCGGGCAGGTAGGGATAGGGTTCGAACAACCCCTCGCCGTTGAACGACAGCGCGTCGGACCCGGCCGGCTCCAGCTCGGAAAAGTCATAGATGTAGAACTGGAACAGCCCCTCGATCAGGGTCCGGTCCGCCTCGTCGGCCGGCGTCACGCTGACCTGGCGGGCCGCGCTTTCGCCAGCCATGGAGGGGCTCCTATCCGCGTCCAGACGTGGGAATGTCCTTGAAGGCCACGTCCTTGTCCACGCGGATGTCGCCGGGCAGACCCAGCACCCGCTCGGCGATGATGTTGCGCAGGATCTCGTCGGTGCCGCCCTCGACCCGGGTGGCGGGCGAGCGCAGCAGCATGGCCTGGAACCGGGCGCCGGCGGCGGCGATCGCCGGATCGGACACCACCCCGCCCTGGCCCTGCAGATCCAGGGCGAACATCGCCAGCTCCTGCATGGTCGCGCCGGCCACCAGCTTGCCGATGGAGTTCTCCGGTCCGGGGGTCTCGCCCTTCGACAGGGCCGAGATGGCCCGCATGCCAGTGTACTTCAGACCGCTGGCCTTGACCGCTAAACCGGCCAGGCGCGAGCGCACCGACCGGTCATCAATGGCCAGCCCGTCCTCCGTCCGCAGGTTCATGCAGAAGTCGAACAGCTCCGGAAAGCCCGTCGGCATGCCCGAGCCGATCGACAGGCGCTCGTTCATCAGGGTGGTCAGCGACACGCTCCAGCCCTGGCCGACGGCGCCCAGCCGCTGGCTGTCGGGGATGCGCACGTCGGTGAAGTAGACCTCGTTGAAGCCCGACTGGCCGTTGGCCTGTTTGATCGGCCGGATGTCGATGCCCGGCGACTTCATGTCGAGCCAGAACATGGTCAGGCCCTTGTGCTTGGGCACGGTCGGGTCGGTGCGCGTGATCACGATGCCGTAGTCGCTGTGCTGGGCGCCGCTGGTCCAGATCTTCTGGCCGTTGATCATCCAGTCGCCGGACCCGTCCGTCGCAGGCACGGCGGCCGTGCGCAGGCCGGCCAGGTCGGACCCGCCGGCCGGTTCGCTGAACAGCTGGCACCAGATGTGTTCGCCGGCCGCCAGCGGCGGCAGCAACCGCTCCTTGGTCGCCTCGTCGGCCCAGGCCATGACGGTCGGGCCGCACATGCCGTGGCCGATGATGAACAGGCCGCTGAGCGCGCCATAGACGCCCTCTTCCTGGCTCCAGATAACCCGCTCGATGGGTGTAGCGCCGCGACCGCCGTATTCTTTCGGCCAGTGCAGGCAGGCCCAGCCGGCCTGGGCCTTCTTCTTCTGCCAGGCCTTGGCGGCGGCCATCGGATCGACCGACTTGAGGCCATTGCTGGCGAAGCCGCCCATCTTCAGCTCGGCTTCGAGCTCTTTGGGCGCGTTGGCCTCGATCCAGGCGCGGGCGACGGCGCGGAAGGCGGCTTCTTCGGGGGTGTCGTCGAAGTTCATGTCGCTCTCCTCAGGCGGCCGCGGGGGCGTCGTTGCGCTGGCGCAGGCGGTCGATCAGCAGGTCTTCCCAGGTCGATTGCGAACCCAGCGCCAGCGCCAGGCCGTTTGAGCGGCGATAGAACAGGTGGCAGTCGAAGGCCCAGGTGAAGCCCATGCCGCCGTGCACCTGGATGTTGTTCTTCGCGCAGTGCTGGAAGGCCTGGGTCGCCGAGACCCGCGCCGTCGCCGCCGCCACCGGCAGCTCCGCCGAGCCGGTCGAGAGCACCCAGGCGCCGTAGTAGGCGTTGGACCGGGCCAGGGTCGCGGCGACATACATGTCGGCCAGCATGTGCTTGACCGCCTGGAAACTGCCGATCGGCCGGCCGAAGGCCATCCGGTCGAGGGCGTAGTCGCGGCCCATCTCCAGCGCCCGGTCCGAGCCGCCCACCTGTTCGAAGGCCAGAAGGATGGCGGCCCGGTCCATGACCTCGGCGGCCAGCCGCCAGCCGTCGCCGGCCACGCCCAGCCGCTCGGCCGAGGCGTCCTTGAAGGTGATGGTCGACTGGCCGCGCGTCGGGTCGATGGTGTCGAGGGTCTCGAGGGTCACGCCCGGGCCGGTCAGGTCGACGAGGTAGAGCGAACCCTTGCCGCCCTCCCGCGCCGCGACCACGGCCAGGTCGGCGACCTCGCCGTCGGCCACGGGGGTCTTGGTCCCGGAGAGCTTGCCGCCGGAGACGGTGGCCTTGATCGATTTTTCGGTGACCCGGCCGAGGCCCTCGCCATAGGCGAAGGTCCCGATGGTTTCGCCGCTGGCCAGCTTCGGCAGCCAGGTCTGCTTCTGGGCTTCGCTGCCCGCGGCCATCAGGAACTCGGCCGCCAGGTAGATCGACGAGGCCACCGGCACGGGTGCAATCGCCCGGCCCAGCTCTTCGGCGATGACGCAGAGCTCCAGGTGACCCAGGCCGACGCCGCCGTATTCTTCCGGAATGGCCGCGCCGAGGAAGCCCAGCTCACCCAGCTGCACCCACAGCTCACGGTCGAAGCTCTGCTCGCCTTCCAGCACCGCCCGCACCGCCGAAGGCGGGCATTTGTCGGCGAGAAACCGCCGCGCCTGATCCTGCAGCTGCTTCTGTTCGTCGGAGAAATCGAAGTTCATGCGGGCCTCCCGTGAACGTCACTCACCCTCACTTGAACCCCCTCACGCGAGGGCAGCCAAGCCCTCTCCACATCGCGTCATGGCTGAAGGTCCAGGGGACTGGCTTTCCTGTCCCTTGGGACTGGATAGCCTGTCCCCTTGTTGCAGTCCGGGGACAGGACAAGCAGTCCCAAGGGACAGCTAGTCCAGTCCCCTCCGCCCATGGCACGATCGGTCAGTAGCGGCGCGAAGGAGGCTCACGGCATGATCACGGTATTCGGCGGACAGACCTCGCGATCCCTGCGGGTCGTCTGGCTGATGGAGGAAATGGGTCTCGCATACCGCGTGCGGCAGGTGGACATGCTGGCGCAGACCCCGGACGCGGAATTCCTGGCGGTGAACCCCGCCTACTACATCCCGGCGATCCGGGACGGCGACGTGACCATGGTCGAGTCCATCGCCATCATGGAATACCTGATGGCCCGCCATGGCCCGACGCCGCTGGCGCCGGCCGCGACCGATCCCGCCTTCCCGGCCTATCAGCAGTTCCTGCACCTGGGTGAAGCGGGCCTGGCGACCTTGATGATGGTGCCCGTGGTGAGCCGGTTCCTGGCGCCCGAGGCCGAACGGGACAACTGGGGCGCCCGCCAGTCCCTGTTCTGGGCCGAGAAGCGGCTGCTGCTGGTGAAGCGGCAGCTCGAGCGATCGACCTGGATCGCCGGCGAGGCTTTCACCGCCGCCGACATCTCGATGACCTACGCCCTGGAGTTCGGCCGCCGACAGGGCGTGATCACGCTCGGCGAGGTCGAGACCGCCTATCTCGCCCGCACCATGGGCCGCGAGGCCTATGTTCGCGCCTTGGCCAACTCGATGCCAATGGGCTGACGACCGTTCACCCTCATTGTCATCCCGGACGGCCCGCAGGGACGATCCGGGACCCAGATTGAATCTCGTCTCCAGCGCCTGAGGCCGAATCTGGGTCCCGGCTCTGTGCGCTTCGCGCTTCGGCCGGGATGACAGTTCAGTCCGGTGCCCTTGCCTGACGCTAGGTCGCGGGCGTCAGATGGCCGCTAACCACAAAGCACGGGAGACGGCGGCATGGACCTCGGACTCAAGGGCAGGACCATCTTTGTCGCCGGGGCCAGCCGGGGCATTGGCCTGGGCATCGTCGAGGCCTGTC
>JACRBD010000141.1 GCA_016234625.1 Caulobacterales bacterium
ACGCCGGCGGCGGCGGAATACAGGCCGGGCGCCCTTGATCTTCGCGACAACCGGTTGACGGCGGCGCTTCCCTCTCCACCATGCTCCGCATGGTCCCCCTCTCCCTCACGGGAGAGGCATGAAGTTTTTCGGAGCTCGCCCGCATGTTCCCCCTCGAAGTCGAGACCCTGGCCCGGCTGCTGGTGGACGAGGTGCGTGAGCGGCATCTGCGGGTGACCACGGCCGAGAGCTGCACCGGCGGGCTGGTGGCGGCGGCGATCTGCTCGATCCCGGGCGCCTCGGACATCTTCGAGCGCGGCTTCGTCACCTACACCAACCGGGCCAAGCAGGAGATGCTCGGGGTGCCCGGCGACCTGATCGCCGACTTCGGCGAGGTCTCCGAGCCGGTGGCGCGGATGATGGCCGAGGGCGCCCTGGCCCACTCCCACGCCCATATCGCGGTGGCCATCACCGGGGTGGCCGGCCCCGGCGGTGGCTCTCCGATGAAGCCGGTGGGCACGGTGCATCTGGCCACGGCGAGAAGCACGGCGGGCATCCGGCACCGGCATGAACTGTTCGAACAGGACACCCGGGCCGGGGTCCAGATGGCGGCGGTGGCGGTGGCCCTGCAGATGATGCGGGACGCGATTTGAGTGCGTCCTTCGAGACGCGATCCTGAGGGATCGCTCCTCAGGACGACGCAGAGGGTTGGACTGCACATCTGCCCGTCATGGTGAGGAGCGAGCCTCGAGCGAGCGTCTCGAACCACGCAACCCGACTACCGCGCCCCGTACAGCACCCGCGCCCTCTCATCGAAACACCGGATCAGCCGGTCCACCGCACGGTCGAAGTTGGCGTTGAGCAGGCGGTCGAGGAAGGCCAGTTTGAACTCGAAGTCGATCTCGAACTCGACGCAGACGCCGTCCGGATGCTCCACGAACCGCCAGCGGTTCTGCAATCGCCGGAACGGGCCGCTGAGCAGATTGACGTCGATGGTCCTCGCGGCGGCGTCACGGCGCACCCGGGTCGAGAACCGCTCCTTCAGGAACGAGAAACCCACCGCCGCCTCGGCGTCGAGCAGGGTCACGCCGCCGCCGGGGTCCTGGCGGTTCCACACCCGCAGGGCGGTGATCCAGGGCACGAACTCCGGATACCGCTCCACATCGCCGACCAGCTGGAACAGCTGGTCCGGCGTGTAGGGCAGGATGCGGGTGAGCCTGTGCTTCAAACCGCCCTGCCCCGGACCTAGCGAGCTTCGAGCGCTTCGCGCGCCGCCTTCAGCCGGGCGAAGTCCTCGCCGGCGTGGTGCGAGGAGCGGGTCAGCGGGCTGGCCGAGACCATGAGGAAACCCTTGGCCCGGGCGATCGCCTCATAGGCGGCGAACTCGTCGGGATGGACGAACCGGTCGACGGGTGCGTGGCGGCGGGTCGGCTGCAGGTACTGGCCGATGGTCAGGAAATCGACGCCGGCCGAGCGCATGTCGTCCATCACCTGCATGACCTCCTCCTTGGCCTCGCCCAGGCCGACCATCAGGCCGGACTTGGTGAAGCGGCGGGGGTCGCGGTCCTTGACCCGCTCCAGCAGGCGCAGGGAATTGTAGTAGCGGGCGCCCGGCCGGATGCTCAGGTAGAGACGCGGCACGGTTTCCAGGTTGTGGTTGAACACGTCCGGCGCCGAGTCGATAACGATCTCGGCCGCCCCGTCCTTGCGCAGGAAGTCAGGGGTCAGGATCTCGATGGTGGTGTCCGGCGCGGCTTGGCGGATGGCCCGGACCACGGCGGCGAAATGAGCGGCCCCGCCGTCGTCCAGGTCGTCGCGGTCCACCGAGGTGATGACCACATGCTTGAGACGCATCGTCGCCACCGCCTCGGCCACCCGTGTGGGCTCGGTGGGATCCAGCGGGTTCGGCTTGCCGGTGGTGACGTTGCAGAAGGCGCAGGCCCTCGTGCAGATCTCGCCCATGATCATCATGGTGGCGTGCTTCTGCGTCCAGCACTCGCCGATGTTGGGACAGGCCGCCTCTTCGCAGACCGTGGTCAGGCCGTGCGAGCGGACGATGTCGCGGGTGTCGTTGTAGCCGGCCGAGCCGGGCGCGCGGACGCGCAGCCACTCGGGTTTGCGCAACAGCGGCGTTTCGGGCCGGTTCTGCTTCTCGGGATGGCGCGGGCGCGCCTGCAAGGTGTCGATGACCGTCGCCATGGGGCCTAGATCGGCTTTCTGGTGGTCGGGATCAAGCGTTGAGGGCGCGGAAAGGGCGCTGTATGGCCGTTGCGTCCTTCGACACGGCCCTTCGGGCCTGCTCAGGATGACGCGCATTTGTATTCGTCATGCTGAGCAGCGCTCTAAGAGCGCGTGTCGAAGCACGCACCGCCGCGCAGGCGAACGGCCTTGCGAGACCCCGCCAAGCCCCCGACACTCCAGCGCAATGCGCCTTCGCCTCGCCCTTGCCGGTCTTCTGCTTCTCCTCGCGGCCTGTGGCGGCGGGGACGGGCGCGCGGCGTTCGTCGAGAGCCGCATTCCGCCGTCGCTCTCGCCGCGCTTCTGGGCCCCGGACGGCTGGGCCTGGGGGCTGCTCAAGGTCGGCGAGGCCCCGGCGCAGCGCTACGGCGTCTCGTCGACCCCTATCACGCCCCAGGCGCAGATCCTGATTCTCAGCGGCTATGGCGAGTCGGCGGAGACCTGGTTCGAGACCGCCCGCGACCTCAACGCCCGGGGCTACAGCGTCTGGGTGCTGGAGCGCGCTGGCCAGGGCGGGTCGGAGCGCTACGCCCTGCCCCGCGACCTGGGCCACGCCCCGAGCTTCAAGGACGACATCCAGGCGGTGAAGACCCTGGCGCGGATGATGGAGGCCGGCGCGCCGGGCACGCCGATCATCATCCTGGGCCATTCGGTCGGCGGGCTGGTGGCCGTGGCGGCCGTGGAACAGGGGGCTCCGGCCGGGGGTCTGATC
>JACRBD010000015.1 GCA_016234625.1 Caulobacterales bacterium
CCCACTGCGCTGACGAGGTGAAGTACGGCGTGGTCGACAAGATCGTCGCCGAGTACCAGGCCCTGGCAGCCGCCGGCGGCAGGGTCCTCGGCCGGGCGATCAGCGAGGTGATCACGGTCAACGGCGTGCGCGTGGCGCTGGAGGACGGAAGCTGGGTGCTGGTCCGCGCCTCGTCCAACAAGCCCGAGATCGTCGTGGTCGTCGAAAGCACACAATCAGACGACGATATGCGGGCCCTGTTCCGGCAGGAGGTGAAGCCGCGACTGGCGAAACACCCGCAAGTCGGGGCATACAACCAGGAAGTCTGAGGGGTATCTGAACAATGCGCGTCGCCATGATCGGCACCGGCTATGTGGGCCTGGTGTCGGGAGCCTGCTTCGCCGACTTCGGCCATGACGTCGTCTGCATCGACAAGGATGCCGGCAAGATCGCGCGTCTGAAGCAGGGCGAAATCCCGATCTTCGAGCCCGGGCTGGACGCCCTGGTGGAACGCAACGTGCGCGAAGGACGGTTGAGCTTCTCGGTCGACGCGGCCGACGCGGTGCGCAACGCCGACGCGGTGTTCATCGCCGTGGGCACCCCCTCGCGCCGGGGCGACGGTTACGCCGATCTCTCCTACGTTCACGCCGCGGCCGAGGAGATCGCCGGGCTGATGGACGGCTTCACCGTGATCGTCACCAAGTCGACCGTGCCGGTCGGCACCGGCGACGAGATCGAGGACATCGTCCGCAAGGCCAGCCCCAACGCTGACTTCGCCGTGGTCTCGAACCCCGAATTCCTGCGCGAGGGCGCGGCGATCGAGGACTTCAAGCGGCCGGACCGGGTGGTCGTGGGGACCGATGACGAGCGGGCCAAGGCGGTGATGAACGAGCTCTACCGCCCGCTGTTCCTCAACGAGACGCCGATCGTGTTCACCGGCCGGCGGACCAGCGAACTGATCAAGTACGCCGCCAACGCCTTCCTGGCCCTGAAGATCACTTTCATCAACGAGATCGCCGACCTCTGCGAGGCCGTCGGCGCGGACGTGCAGCAGGTGGCCCGCGGCATCGGCCTGGACAAGCGGATCGGGAACAAGTTCCTCAACGCCGGCCCCGGCTACGGCGGCAGCTGCTTTCCCAAGGACACCCTCGCCCTGGTGCGCACCGCCCAGGACGCCAAGGCCCCGCTGCGTCTGATCGAGACCACCGTCGAGATCAACGACGTCCGCAAGAAGGCCATGGCCGGCCGCGTCGCCGATGTCCTCGAGGGCGACCTGACCGGCAAGGTCATCGGGGTGCTGGGCCTGACCTTCAAGCCCAACACCGACGACATGCGCGATGCGCCGAGTCTCGACATCGTGCCGGCGCTGCAGGCCATGGGCGCCACCGTCCAGGCCTATGACCCCGAGGGCCACGAGGCGCGCCAGATGCTGCCCGGCGTGGCGTTCAAGGCCGGCCCCTACGAAGCCGTCGAGGGCGCCGACGCGGTGGTGATCATCACCGAATGGGACCAGTTCCGGGCGCTCGACCTGGACCGGATGAAGACGCTGATGAAGTCACCGAACGTCGTCGACCTGCGCAACATCTACCGCCCCGACGACATGCGGGCGCGGGGATTCCGGTACTCGAGTATCGGACGGGGGTAAGGGGCGCATCTCCCAAACCCGTCATCCCGGGCCTTGTGCCCAGGACCCCTCTGGCCGCTCCATGTTCGTGCGTCCATCGACACGCAGCCTTCGGCTGCTGCTCAGGATTACGTGCATGTGTATTCGTCATCCTTAGCAGCGCTCGAAGAGCGCGTGTCGAAGGACGCCCGTTCGGAACGCGTTGAGAGGGTGCCTGGGCACAAGGCCCGGGATGACGGATTGGGGGCTAGGTTCGAGCCTTCCGCCGCCACAACCACAGCACCCCGATCCCGACCACGAAGAACAGGCTGCACAGCCAGCTGCCCTCCGGCCCCTGGTCGCCGCCCGTCAGAAACACCGAACCCTGCGGCGCCAACTGCACCAGCAGGGCCGGCAGGCCCAACTGCAGGCCGGTGACCGGCAGCTCGAAGCCCGTGCCCAGCAGCCAGTTCCAGCCGGCATGCCAACCCATCACGCCCCAGATGCTCCCCGCCCGGATCGCCCAGGCGCAGGCGAAGGCCGAGAACAGGAACGAGCTCATCATGATCAGCCAGTGCTGATGCCGCGAGTAGTGCAGGAAGGTGAACACCAGCGAGACCAGCACCACGGCCGCCGGCAGACCCAGCTTGCGGGTGATCGCCGACAGCAGCCAGCCGCGGAAGATGATCTCCTCGACCCCGGCCTGAACGATGAAACACAGCAGGATCAGGCCGATGCCGGTCAGGGCGGCCGGCGAGGCCAGGGCCGGGGCGATGGCGTGGGCCTGGTAGCCGCCGGCCAGGCCGATGGCGATGACCACCGACAGGATGGTCGCCGCCCCGACCAGAACCCCGCCCAGCAGGGTCCTGACAGGCGCCGGCCCCGTCAGGCCGATGGTCGCCAGGGGCCGCCGCTCGACCAGCTTGACCCAGGCCAGGATCAGCAGGCCGTTGATGGCGAAGGGGATGACCAGGAAGGCATAGAAGCCGGTCAGGCCGATCGGGTCGCCATGGCTGTCCTGCCAGCCGTAGCGCTCCATCAGCGGCGCCGGTCCCAGCGCGCACAGGGCCACAAAGAAGATGCACAGGAAGGGCGCGAACAGGCCCCAGGGCAGCCAGCCCTTGTGCGGTTCGGGCGAATAGAGGGTTTTGCTGGTCATGCCGCCTAGCTAGGGCGGGGACACGGCTCGCGGATAGAATGATCGTGCGCGGGTTTCATGACCTTCAGCCAGGCGTTGGGCGTCAGGCCCCAGGTCTTGCGGAACAGGCGGCCGAAGTGGCTCTGGTCGGCGAAGCCGCAGGCGGCGGCGACCTCGGCGCCGGGCCGCCCGGCGAGCAACAGGCCCCGCGCCCTCTCCAGCCGCCGCAGGATCAGGTAGCGGTAGGGGCTGGCGCCGAACATGGCGCGGAAGTCCCGCGACAGCCGCCAGCGGTCATGGCCGGTCGCCCGTTCGAGCTCGGCCAGCGAAAAGGTCTCGTCGAGACAGGCTTCGATATACTCGCGGGCGGCCTGGGCGGCTTCGCGGTTGGCACGGCGGATCGGCGCGAGCCCGCCGGAGGCCGCTTCCAGCGCCGCCGCGATGCCGGCCAGGGCGTCCTGCTGCTCGAGCAGCGTCTGGGGGCGGTCGAAGTCGGCCAGCAGGGCGTCGACAGCCTCCGCAAGCCGGGGGTCGCTCGAGAGGCCGCCATCAATGAAGGGCAGCGTCCGGCCACCGAGGACGTCCTGGATGTCCGCCGGCCGGATGTAGGCCGTGCGATAACGGAATGCCGCCCCGTCGCCGGCCCGGCCGTCGTGCAGTTCGTCCGGATGCACCACGACCAGCTGCCCGGGCAGGGAATGGCGCGCCTCGCCCCGGTAGTCGAAACTCTGGACGCCTTCGAGCGTCACGCCGATGGCATAGGTGTCATGGCGATGCGGCGCATAGGCCGCGCCGGAGAAGCGCGCTTCGATCCGGTCCACGGCGCCCGGCGCCCTGACGAGCCAGTTTTCAGTGGCGGCGGCCAATCTGTGTTTCCCTGCCTGCGGCGATGGCGGCATGAAAGCACGGATGCGGGAAAGGCGGGCATGAACACGGGTCCATGATTTCGCGCTGCGCTCCTACCTCTCCCACTTGGGAGAGGGGGAGGATTGAGCAAGACGGCCCCCTGATTCCGGGTCCACTCTCGCCGGCGAGACAGGGGAGTGACTGACCATGTGGGTCTTGCTGGGCGTGGCGGTCGTCGTCGTGGGGTTCGCCGCGCGGCTCAATCCGTTGCTGATCGTGGCGGCGGCGGCGATCGTCACCGGGCTGGCGGCGGGGATGGACCTGCTGGCGACCCTCAGCGTTCTGGGCAAGGCGTTCAGGGACAACCGCTACATCAGCGTGGTCTGGCTGATCCTGCCCCTGATCGGGCTGCTGGAGCGGGAAGGGCTGCAGGAGCGGGCCAAGGCCCTGATCGGCCGGCTCCGCGAGGCGACGGCCGGGCGGTTGCTGGTTATTTATCTGATCATCCGCCAGCTGGCGGCGGCCGTCGGTCTGACCTCGCTGGGCGGCCACGCCCAGATGGTCCGGCCGCTGATCGCGCCGATGGCCGAGGCCGCCGCCGAGACCCAGGCGCCGGACCTGACGCTGGCCCAGCGGGAGCGGGTCAAGGCCATGGCCGCCGCCACCGACAACGTCGGGCTGTTCTTCGGCGAGGACATCTTCATCGCCATCGCCTCGATCCTGCTGATCAAAGGCTTCCTGGAAGAGAACGGCATCGTCGTCGAACCCCTGCAGCTCTCCCTGTGGGCCATCCCGACGGCCATCCTGGCGCTGCTGATCCACGGCGCCCGCCTGCTGCTGCTCGATCGCCGGCTCGCCAAGGCGGCCGGCCAATGAGCGGTCCCTGGATCGGCCTCGACGTCCTCTACATCCTCGCCGGACTGCTGTTCGCCGTCTTCGCCGTCACCAGCCTGATGGACGCGACCAACCCCAAGCGGTTCGGCAGCGGCCTGTTCTGGGGCCTGTTCGCCGCCAGCTTCCTGGTCGGCAGCTATCTGCCCGACGTGGTCAACGGCGGCATCATGGTGGCCATGGCCCTGACCGCCGGTTTCAACCTGATCGGCAAGGGCGAGCACCCCTCGCCCGTCGATAAGCCGCAGCGGGCCGAGCGCTGGGGCAACCGGCTGTTCATCCCGGCCCTGATCCCGCCGGTGGTGACCCTGGTCGGCACCCTGACCCTCAAGGGGGTCGAGGTCGGCGGCCATCCGCTGGTGGACCCCAAGCAGGTGACCCTGATCTCGCTGGGCGCCGGCATCCTGCTGGCGACCGCCGTCGCCCTGATCATGTTTCGCGCCTCACCGGTCACCGCCACGCGGGAGGGCCGCCGCCTGATGGAGTCGGTCAGCTGGGCCGGCTTGCTTCCCCAGGCGCTGGCGGCGCGGGGGGCGGTGTTCGCCGCCGGCCACGTCGGCGACGTCATTGGCGAGCTGGCCACCACCTGGCTGCCGCTGGGCACGCCGCTGGCGGCGGTGATCGCCTATACCCTCGGCATGGCCCTGTTCACCGCCATCATGGGCAACGCCTTCGCCGCCTTCCCGGTGATGACCGCGGCCATCGGCCTGCCGATCATTGTCGGCAGGTTCGGCGGCGACCCGGCGATCATGGGGGCCATCGGCATGCTGTCGGGTTTCTGCGGGACGCTGACCACGCCCATGGCGGCCAATTTCAACATCGTGCCGGCGGCCCTGCTTGAACTGACCGACCGCTACGGCGTCATCAAGGCGCAACTTCCCACGGCGCTCCTGCTGCTGATGGCCAACACGGTGCTGATGTATGTCCTCGTCTACCGCTTCTGATCCCCGGCTGACGGCGGACCTGGCCGAGCGGTTCGCGGCCATCGCGCTCGGCCACGTGACCCGCGAGTTCCCGCACAAGGCCGACCATGTGTTCACCGGCCTGCAGGACATCGGCCCGCACCGGACGCACCACCCGATCTTCTTCGGCAGCTTCGACTGGCACAGCTGCGTGCACGGCTACTGGACCCTGGCGACCCTGCTGCGCCGGTTTCCGGACATGCCCAGCGCCCCGGCGATCCGGGCCCTGTTCGCGTCCAGCCTGACGCCGTCAAAGGTCGCGGTGGAGCTGGACTATCTGTCCCGTCCGATGAGCCTGGGGTTCGAGCGGCCCTATGGCTGGGCCTGGCTGCTCAAGCTGGCGGCGGAGCTGCGGGCGCACGAGGACGGCGCGGCGTTCACCGCCATCGCCCCGCTGGCCACCGCCTTCTCCGACCGGTTCAAGGGCTTCCTGCCCAAGGCCACCTACCCCCTGCGGGCCGGGGTGCATTCCAATACCGCCTTCGCCCTGCGGCTGGCCATGGACTACGCCGAGACCTGCAACGATCCGCTGCTGGCGGGGCTGGCGCGGACCATGGCCATCGACTGGTACGCCGGCGACGCCGACTGCCAGGCCTGGGAGCCCAGCGGCGACGAGTTCCTGTCCCCGGCCCTGATGGAGGCCGAATGCATGCGGCGGATGCTGGCCCCCGACCAGTTCCGCGCCTGGTTCTCCGGCTTCCTGCCGCGCACAGCCGGCCGCCAGCCGGCGCCCCTGTTCACCCCGGCCACGGTCAGCGACCGCAGCGACGGCAAGATCGCCCATCTGGACGGCCTGAACCTGAGCCGCGCCTGGTGCTGGCGGGGGATCGCGTCAACGCTGGCGGAAGACGACCAGGCGCGGATGACCGCGCTGGAGGCGGCCTCAACCCACCTCGCCAGCGCCCTGCCCCATGTGGCCGGCGACTACATGGGCGAGCACTGGCTGGCGTCGTTCGCCCTGCTGGCGCTGGAGGCGTAGGGGACATGTACCCTCAGGTACGTGTCCCCCAAACGAGCCGCCCCTGAGCCTGGATTAGGGGACACGTACCTGACGGTACACGTCCCCGGTCACACCGTCGCCGGCCACACCCTGATCGCGAACACCGCCCACAGGGCCATCAGGACGAAATTGCTTACGGCGAACAGGGTCAGGCGGTGGATGACCTTGTTGTAGGTCACATGGATCGCCGAATGGACCGCCCGCAGGGCGACGTAGGTCCAGGCCAGGCCCAGCCCCAGGCTGTCCACCGTGCCCGTGACGAACAGCGCCAGACAGGCCGCGTAGAACAGCGTCGGGACCTCGAGCAGGTTCATGTAGTTGCGGTTGGGCAGCGCCACATGGTCGGGCACCGCCGGCGACTCGCCGAGGGCGAAATCGTCAGGCGTCACCTGCCCGGCGAACACCGCCCTGAACCGCCGCTGTGGGATCATCCCCAGGACGATGAAGGTCAGCAGACCCATCGCCAGAAACGGCAGAAAGATCGATTCCTGGGCCATGGTCGCCTCCCCGCGCTATCCCGCGACGGGAGATTTGGCCGGACGGGCCGGAATGGCAAGCGGGTCGATCTTGACTCGATAAGTTGATATCAACATACTGAGACTATGCCCAGCCAGACAATCCCGCTCGAGACCACCCATCACGTCCGCGACAACTGCCTGTGCCTGCATGCGCAGCGGGCGGCGCGGGTGCTGGCGCGGCGGTTCGACGAAGCGTTGCGGCCGGCGGGGCTGACCAACGGCCAGTTCTCGCTGCTGATGGCGCTCAATGGACCCGAGCCCGCGCCGATGGGCCGGGTGGCGGCCCTGCTGGGCGCCGACCGGACCACCCTGACCGCCGCCCTCAAGCCGCTGGTGCGCGACGGCCTGGCCGAGGCCAGCGTCGATCCGGACGACAGTCGGGTCCGCCGCCTCGCCCTGACGCCGGCCGGCCACGCCCGGCTGGCCGCTGCCTTGCCGCTCTGGACCCGGCTCCACGCCGCCGTCGAGGCCGAGCTGACGGACGGCGACCCCGTCCGCCTGCGCGGCGACCTCCTCAGCCTGTCCGCGTCGCGGACCGGCGCGCCCGCCCCTGTTCTTTGCGATCCGGAGTAACCTCATGACCGCCACCGTGACCGCCGTC
>JACRBD010000138.1 GCA_016234625.1 Caulobacterales bacterium
AAGGCCATCGCCGCCTACGCCGACGGCGTGGGGCCGGACAAGTCGCTGGTGGTGCCCACCGACGGCAAGATACTGCAGCCCGCCACCGACCTGGTGACGAACGCCCATGCCGCCGGCCTGCAGGTCCATCCCTGGACGGTTCGGGCGGAGAACCATTTTCTGCCAGCCTCCCTGCAGCGCGGAGAGCCCGGACCAACACGGCCCCGGGAACTCGGCGACGTCGCCGCGATGTTCAAGGCGCTCTACGAGGCCGGTGTCGACGGCCTGTTCAGCGATTTTCCGGGTCTGGCCGTCGCCGCCCGGATGGAGGTTTTCGGATGATCCGACGTTTCGCCGTTTTCGCGCTCGTCTCCGGCCTGCTGGGCGGTTGCGCCGCGCTGAGGGGCGCGCCCGCCGCGGAGCCGGCGGCCCTGTCGTGGCTTGCCGAAGAGTATGTGCAGCTCAGCCTGAAGATCGGTGAGCGCGAGGACGGCTACATCGACGCCTTCTACGGTCCGCCTGCCTGGGCGGAGGCGGCCAAGGCGGCGTGCTCGGAAGAGGCGGCGAGGGGCCCCGGCGGCGTCTGTTCGTATGCGACCCTGACCGCCGAGGTTCACGCCTTGCAAACGATGGTGATCGACGCGCGTGTCACTGGTTCCGACGAGGTCCGCCGTCGCGCCTTCCTGCGGGCCCAGCTCAAGGCCGCCGAGACCCGCCTGCGGATGATGTCCGGCGAGACGCTCAGCTTCGAGGACGAGGCCGAGGGCCTGTTCGGCGTGCGCCCGGTGCTCAAGCCGCTGTCGGCCTATGATCCCGTGCTCGAGGAGATCGAGGCCCTGGTCCCCGGCGAGGGGCCGCTGTGGCAGCGGGTCGACGCCTTCAATGACCGTTTCATCATCCCCGCCGACCGGCTCAAACCCGTCATGGACGCCGCCATCGCCGAGTGCCGCAGGCGGACGATGGACCATATCGCCCTGCCGGCCGACGAGAAGTTCACCCTGGAATTCGTCACCGGCAAGTCCTGGTCCGGCTACAACTGGTACAAGGGCGACGCGACCAGCCTGATCCAGATCAACACCGACCTGCCGGTGCGCCTCAGCCGGGCCGTCGACCTGGGCTGCCACGAGGGCTACCCCGGCCACCATGTGCTCAACATGCTGCTCGAGGAGCGGCTGAGCAATGGCAGGGGCTGGGTCGAGTTCACCGTCTATCCGCTGTTCTCGCCGCAATCCCTGATCGCCGAGGGCAGCGCTAACTACGGCATCGAGCTGGCCTTTCCCGGCGACGAGCGACAGGCCTTCGAGGTGGGAACCCTCTATCCCTTGGCCGGCCTCGATCCGAAGGACGCCGACGCCTATCTGCGCCTGCTCGAGGCCCAGAAGACCCTCGCCGGCGCCCGGTTCACCATCGCCAGCCAGCTTCTGTCCGGCAAGGTCACCAGGGACGAGGCGATCGCCCTGACCCAGCGCTACGGCCTGGTCTCGGCCAAGCGCGCCGCCCAGACGGTGGCCTTCAGCGAGCAGTACCGCAGCTATGTGATCAACTACGGCCTGGGTCTGGACATGGTCCGCGCCTATGTCGAGGCCGCGGGCCCGGACCAGGCCGCGCGCTGGAAGGCGATGGAGGCGGTGATCAGCGAGCCGACCTTGCCGTCTGATCTGGTGCGGCGGTGACGTTGACGAGGGTCAATGCACCGGCGGGACTGTGCCGCTTCATTCGGCCCGCCAACATCGGCGGCCGAAGGTTTCGAATCCCATCCTGACCTCAAGGGGGCGCCAACATGCCGGGCCTGCCGTTTCCGATCATCGCCGTCGCCTTGGCGCTTGGTGTCACCGCCTGCGCGACAACGGGTGAGAAGCCCGCGCGGACCCCGCCGGGACAGGTCGAGGGCGCGATGAACCGGCCCCTGACAGACCTGGGGATCGTGCGCACGACCATTCCCGAGGCCCTGCAAACCGCGGTCGCGGCGCCCTATGCGGTGGCCAACCCTACGGATTGTCCGATCTTGTCGGCCGAGATCGCCCGCCTGGACGAGGCGCTGGGTCCCGATCTGGACTCGGAGCGGGCGAAATCCGAAGGCGTGGCCTCGGAAATGCTGCTCGGCGCCTTTCAGAGCGCCCTGGATCTTCCCTATCGCGGCATCCTTCGCCGGCTCACCGGCGCGGAGAAGCGGGACAGGGCGCGGACCACGGCCGTTCTCGCCGGCATGGTGCGGCGGGCCTGGCTCAAGGGACTGGCGCGCAACGCCAACTGCCCCGCCCCACCCGCCCCGCCGGCGGCGGGGTAACCGGTCAAGCCGCCTCAGCCGCCCCGGCCGGGCAGTCCCCGTTTGGGGTGGACACCGTCGACATAGCCCATGAACGGCGGGTGGATCGAATAGCCGATCAGCTCCCGCGCCCGCTCGGGCAGGGTCGCGGCGATGTCGGGCGGCACGGCCAGCACCATGTTCTCCAGCTGCCGCACCCAGCCGGCGCAGTACTGTGGCGTGATGATCAGCCGGGGCCTGTCCGACCGGTTGGCGCCGCCGCGATGCACCAGCGTGCCCTTGGCGATGGCCAGCGACCCGGCCGGCATGACCAGCTTGACCGCGTCCGACCGCGCGCCCGGATCACCCTTGCCGTCGCGCAGGGTCGGGTCGGTGAAGCTCTCCGGCGCGATGGCGCCGTCGATGGCCACTTCGCCCCACAGGTGGCTGCCAGGAATGACCTCGGTGGCGCCGTTCAGCTCGGTGGTCTCGTCGAAGGCCCAGAAGGCGCTGACGCCGGTGGCCTTGCGCGGCCGGGGACCGCCGCTGTCGTCGAAATGCCAGGGCTGCACGGTCTCGCCGGGATGCAGGTTGATCGCCAGGCAGGCGGACAGCAGGCAGGTCGGCCCCAGCTCCGCCTCGGCGAAGGCCAGCGCCAGCGGGTGGATGGCCAGGTCGGCGAAGACGGGCGACTTGGCCAGCATGGCGTAGACCCGGTTGGTCCGGTATCCCTCGAAGTCGTTACGGCCTGACTTGCCGCCGTCGATGTACGGGGCGAGGGCGGTGCGGATGGCGGTGAGTTCGTCGGCCGACAGGACGTTCTCGATGATCACGAACCCGCGGTCGTCGAACTCCGCCTTCCAGTCGTCGAACGACCGCCCGCCGAGCCAGGGGGCGGCCTTGTCGATGCTGTCGATGACGGTGTCCATTGGGGGCTCCGCGTTGCTTATCGCCACGCTCTCATGGAACCCCATTCAGGCGAGGCGGTCCACCGGCGACTACGAACCGCCTTCCCGCGCCACGATCGCGGCCAGGGCCTCTGCCGAGACCTGCCGCAGCACCGTTCCGGGGTTCTGGTAGATGGCGCTGTTGGCGCCGTGTTCGAAGCACTCCACCGAGACGACCCAGCACCGCCCGCCGGTGGCCGCCTCGATCATCGGCTGTGTGTTGTCGAAGACGAACTGGGCGATCCTCTCGCAGCTGACCGCCGGCAGGATGCGCATGTCGCACAGCCCCAGGTCCCGCAGGCGGACGAACTCGTCGAAATGCGGGTCGTCCCTGGCCACCAGGGTGGTGTGGTCGAACGTAGCGTGCAGCCAGTCGCGAATCGGCCCGAACCCGCCCTTGCCGAAATCGACCACCCAACCACGATGATCCAGCTGCTCGGCGGCGAAGGTGAATTTGAAGCCCAGCGAATAGCCATGCAGCAGGTTGCAGTGGCTCTCCGCCGTCCAGGCCCGCATGGCGCAGGACAGGCCGCGTTCGCCGCCATAGGTCTTGGTCGAGAAGAAGGCCATCGCTGGGGCGCTCGGATCCGGGAGTTCGTTCAGACGCCGGCTTTTACGCCGGTGCGGCCAAGGCGGCCAATCGTCAATTCCGCCCGCAGCACATCTTGTACTTCCGGCCCGGCGGCGCGGCTCCTCCCTTCGGAGCAGACCGCGCCCTGATGTCTTGATGGCCAGTTTGCTCCGGCGGTGACC
>JACRBD010000143.1 GCA_016234625.1 Caulobacterales bacterium
CGCGCTTTGCGTCGGCTTCGCTTGGGGTCGGTGCATCGATGACGGATCGGGGCAGCACGCGACCGGTCAAATCATAGACGCGCTCGAACGCGCCCCGGCGCGTCGCGGTCGTCACTTCACCAGCCCAGAACAGCCATTCCAGCGCCCGCTTGCCGTCCGACCATGTCCACCAGCCGGCCACGCCGCGACGGCCGGGGAACTCCTGGCTCGGGGCGAAGTCGCCGCCGGTCACGCCGCGGCGCTGCCCGATTTCGGTGAGCACAGTGTCGATGTAGTCGCGCTTCTCGCGGGCGAAGCGGGCCAGGCCCGTCCAGGTCTCGCCGTCGAGGGCCCGGGCCATGCGCCAGCGGAACAGCGGCTGCATCTCCAGCGGCATCAGCGAGGCCTCGTGGCCCCAGTATTCGAACAGCGTCCGCTTCCTGCCCCAGGCCTCCGTCTCCAGCACGCCCTGCGAATAGTCCCCGAGCCGCGAGAAGGCCGGCAGGTAGTGGGTGCGGGTCAGGACGTTGACGCTGTCGATCTGGATAACCCCCAGACGCCCGGCGACCTTTCCGAAGTGACTGCGCCCCGGCGCGGCATGCCGGCGCGACTCGGCGAACCCCTGGGCGGTCAGGGCGATGCGGCGAGCCTGTTTGAGGGAGAGGTCGTGTTTCATTGCGTCCTTCGACACGGCCCTTCGGGCCTGCTCAGGATGACGTGGAGGGGAGCTTCAAAACAATACGTCATGGTGAGCAGCGCCGAAGGCGCGTGTCGAACCACGCAACACTGCGCCCCCATCACGCGTGATCCAGCACCGGCTTGGGCTTGTAGGGCTTCTCCAGGGCCGCGACCTCGTCGCCGCCGAGGGCCACGTCCAGCGCCGACAGGGCGTCGGTCAGGTGGTGCAGCTTGCTGGCGCCGATGATCGGGGCGGTGATCGCCGGGTTGCGCAGCACCCAGGCCAGGGCGACCTGCATGTTGGAAAGCCCGCGCGCCCCGGCGATGGCCTCGACCGCGTCGACCACGGCGAAGTCGGCGTCGCGGTAGGAGAGGCGCGGCGCGAACTCGTCGGTGCGGGCCCGTTCGGTAGTACCCTCGCCCACCTTGGCCCGGCCGCCGGCCAGGAAGCCCCGCGCCAGCGGCGACCAGGGGATCACCCCAATGCCCTCGGCCTTGCACAGGGGCAGCATCTCCCGCTCCTCCTCGCGGTAGACCAGGTTGTACTGCGGCTGCATCGAGACGAACCGGGTCCAGCCGTTCTGCTCGCTGACGGCCAGCATCCGGGCGAACTGCCACGCGTACATCGACGAGGCGCCGATGTAGCGGGCCTTGCCCGCCTTCACCACGTCGTGCAGCGCCTCCAGCGTCTCCTCGATCGGGGTGTCGTAGTCGAAGCGGTGGATCTGGAAGAGGTCGACATGGTCCACCCCCAGCCGCTTCAGGCTGGCGTCGATGGAGCTCATGATATGCTTGCGCGACAGGCCCTTTTCGTTCGGGCCCGGGCCCATCGGCAGATGGACCTTGGTGGCGATGACCACCTCGTCGCGGCTGGCGAATTCCTTCAGCAGCTTGCCGGTGATCACCTCGCTCTGGCCGATCGAATAGACGTTGGCCGTGTCGAAGAAGTTGATCCCGCCCTCGATGGCCGCCCTGAAGAACGGCCGGCTCTCCTCCTCCTCGAGGATCCACGGCCGCCAGGTCTTGCTGCCGTAGGTCATGCACCCCAGGCACAGGCGCGAGACCTTCAGGCCGGTCTTGCCGAGACGGACGTATTCCATGGTGGTCTTCTCCCGCGGCTGTCGTGACACGCCGCCGCTTCCTGTCCATATAGCCTCGTCCGGCCCAGACGTGGCGGCAACGATGGTGACGACCTTGACGGCTTTGACAAGCAGCGACGTTCCGGAAACCCAGCGCGGCGGGGCCGCCGCCGACCGGGCCTTCCGCCTGCACTGCATCAACCGCGACAGCACCAACGGCGCCCTGCTGAAGTACCGCGACTGGCAGGGCTACATGGTCACCGGCCAGCACAGCGGCACCCACTGGATCAAGTGGATGCTCAGCCACGCCATGGCCGCCCAGTACGGCGTCGAGCCGCCGCGCTATTTCAACAATTCGTCCTCCAACGAGATCATCGGCCACCCGAAGCACAAACGGGTGCACGGCGCCCTGCCCCGGATCGCCAGCTCCCATTCGATCCCGCCCTACGCCCTGGACCGCAAATGGGTTCGCGCCCTGCTGCCCGTGCCGCCCTACGGCGTGGTGGTGCGCGACATCCGCGACGTGATGGTCTCCAACTACGAGAAGTGGCGCGAGACCTATGCCGTGCCGTTCTCGCGCTATGTGGCGGGGGACCCCACCAGCAAGGCCTATGTCTGCGATGTCTGGTGGTACGTGCACTTCCTCAACCGCTGGGGCGAGGTGGCCAGCCGCTTCCCGGCCGAGACCCTGGTGATCCGCTACGAGGACTTCCAGGCCGACCGCCGGGCCGCGCTGGAAAAGCTGGCCAAGCACCTGGGCCTGTCGCTGACCGCCGCGGCGCTGGATGCCGGGGCGGCGGCGGGGGCCAAGGAGGTCATGGCCAGGCACCAGGACCCCGAGGTCAAGGAAAAGCCCCTGCGCATGGACGGCGTCCCGGCCGCGACCTTCTCCGAAGCCGACGAGGCCATGCTGATGGGCATCCTCGACCGGAATCTGAAACACGACTTCGGGTATGGGTATCACGGGGCGCCGAGGGGGTTTCAGGCGTAACCATCGACAAGTGTCCCCTTCTCCCTGGAGGGGGGAAGGGAGAAGAAGTTCGGCCGAGGCTGCTACCGGTGCAGCCGCCCGTCCGTCAGCGCCGCCGGGTTGAACCGGAAGATCACCGCGTCGTCCGGCGCCCTCACGTCATTGCGCACCTTGTCCGGCGCCATCACCTGCAGCAACCAGCGCAGGATGTTCAGCCGCGCTGCCTTCTTGTGATCGGCCCGCACGCAGACCCAGGGCGCCGCGTCGCAGTCGGTCCGGCGCAGCATCTCGTCGCGGGCGGCGGTGTAGTCGTCCCACTTCTCCTCGGCGACGTCGTCCAGCGGGCTGGTCTTGAACACCTTGAGGGGGTCGGTGCGGCGGGCCTTGAGGCGCCTGGCCTGTTCCTCCGGCGAGATATCCAGCCAGAACTTCACCAGCTTCACGCCGTTGGCCACCAGCATGCGCTCGAAATTGGGGACCTCGCGCAGGAACTCCTCGTGCTCCTCGGAGGTGCAGAAACCCATCACCGGCTCGACCCCGGCGCGGTTGTACCAGGAGCGGTTGAACAGCACGAACTCGCCGGCCGCCGGCAGATGGGCGACATAGCGCTGGAAATACCACTGGCTCCGCTCGCGGTCGGAGGGCTTGGGCAGGGCGACGACCCGCGTCTCGCGCCGCGCCAGGGGGGCGGTGACCCGGGCGATGGCTCCGTCCTTGCCCGCGGCGTCCCGGCCCTCGAAGATCACCAGGATCTTCCAGCCCTCCTTCATCGC
>JACRBD010000016.1 GCA_016234625.1 Caulobacterales bacterium
CATCCTGAGCAGCGCCGCCGGGCGCGTGTCGAAGGACGCACGGAGCCCTACCCCTTCAACGACCGCAGCATCGTCTCATGCCGGTAAGCCGCGATGTCGAACAGGGCCGCGTCCAGGGCCGCGTGCACCGCCGGCAAAGCCTGGGGCCCTTCCGTCTCGGCCCGCTCGCAGGCGTCGCCAAGGGCGTGGGCCCCGACGCCGCGCGCGGCGCCCTTGACCGTATGCACCGCGTCCCGCCAGCCATCGACCCCGGCCTTGAGCATCGGCGACCACATCTGGGCCTGTTCCTGGAACAGTCCGAGCACCTCTTCCACCACCTGGGCGTCGCCCGCGGCGAAGGCTTCCAGATAGGGGAAATCGACCGCGCCCGTGATGTCCCGTTTGGCCATGCGTATCGCCCTTGCGTCCCCGAACTTTTCGGCTATGTTCCGCGCCCTCGCCGCCGGGCCGCGTCAAGCGCCGATCGTCGATACGGGTGCATAGCTCAGTTGGTAGAGCAGCTGACTCTTAATCAGCGGGTCGTAGGTTCGAATCCTACTGCACCCACCAATAATTTGGTGGACTGACCTCCCAAAACCCCAGCATCGCGGCGCTTTGCCGACCCTTGCCGCTTGCATGCGCGCCGCCGAAGAGGCGACATCCCCTGCTGACAACGGGCCGCCGAATCGAATGGCGCCGGGGCGGGAGGAACGCAGCATGTTTTCGCACATCATGATCGGGACCAGCGACCTGGACCGGGCCAAAACCTTCTATGACGCGGTGCTTGGCACGCTGGGCGTTCCCCCCGGCTTCGTCGATCGCCAGCGGGTCTTCTACCGCACGCCGACCGGCGTCTTCGGCGTGTCGCTGCCGATCAACGGCGAGCCCTGCACCTTCGCCAACGGCGGCACTATCGGTTTCGCCTGCGACACGCCGGCCATCGCCGATGCCTGGCACGCCGCAGGCGTGGCCAACGGCGGCGTCGCCTGTGAGGACCCTCCCGGCGTGCGCGAAGGTCCGTCGGGCAAGATGTACCTCGCCTACCTGCGCGACCCGGACGGCAACAAGCTCTGCGGCCTGCACCGGATGTAGGGACGCGACAGCGTCAGACGACAGCAGGGGCGGCCATCGCGGCCGCCCCTGTTTCGTTTCACCGGTAGACGAAGGCCTCGTCGTCCAGGTCGATGGCCGGAATCTCGTCCTTCTCCGCCCAGTAGTCCTGGGTGTGCTGCCACTCGGGCTTGTCACCCTTCTTGGGCAGCAGGTGCATGCCGCGCATCAGATAGCCCGGGTTGAAGTTCTCCGGGTCCATCCAGGCCGACAGAGGCATGTCCTTGTCCCGTGGCCGCAGGGACGGGGTGACCATGGTTGCCCCCTTCTTCTCCATATGGCCCAGCAGGCGGCTGACAAAGTCGCCGATCAGATCGGCGCGCAGGGTCCAGCTGGCGCGGAAATAGCCGAACACCCAGACCATGTTGGGTACGCCGGTGAACATCATGCCGCGATAGGTCACCGTGTCGGCGAAGTTCAGCGGCTTGCCGTCGATGGTGAAGGCGATGTCGCCCAGGACGCTGAGGTTGAAGCCCGTGGCGGTGACGATGATGTCAGCCTCCAGCTCCTGGCCGGATTTCAGCAGGATGCCCTTGTCGGTGAAGCGGTCGATCTCGTCGGTGACCACCGACGCCTTGCCCGAGACCACGCCCTGGAACAGGTCGCCGTCGGGCACGAAGGCGATGCGCTGACGCCAGGGGCGGTATTTGGGCGTGAAGTGCTTGTCGATGTAGAAGTCGGGGCCGACGAAGGCGCGCACGCCCGCCAGCAGTTCAGCCTTCACCGCCTCTGGCTGCTCGACCGCCAGCTTGGTGAAAGCGGCCTGGTCGAACAGCACCTTGCGGCGGACGATCTCGTGGATCCACTCCTCAGGGATCTCCAGTTCGCGCAGGGTGTTGGCCAGCTCGTTCTCGTTGCGGCCGGGGATGAAATAGGTCGGCGAGCGCTGCAGCAGCACGGTATGCTCGGTGTCGCCGGCGATGGCCGGGATCAGGGTCGCGGCCGTGGCCCCCGAGCCGATCACGATGACCTTCTTGCCCTTGTAGTCGAGATCCTGGGGCCAGGTCTGCGGGTGGACGATCCTGCCCTTGAAGGTCTCCATGCCCTCCCACTCGGGCGTGTAGCCCTCGGAATGGCGGTAGTAGCCCTGGCACATCCAGAGGAAGTTGCAGGTGAAGCGCACCGGCTGGCCGGTGTCTTTGCGCACGCCCTCGATGGTCCACTTGCGATCCGTCGTCGACCAGGTCGCCGATGTGATATGGTGGCCGTAGCGGATGTGCTTGCCGAGATCGTTCTCCTCGATCACCTCGCCCATGTACTTGAGGATTTCCTCGGCGCTGGCGATCGGCGCCCCGACCCAGGGCTTGAAGCGGTAGCCAAAGGTGTAGAGGTCGCTGTCCGACCGGATGCCGGGATAGCGATGCATCCACCAGGTGCCGCCGAAATTCTCCAGCCCCTCAAGCACCACGAAACTGGTCCCGGGGCGTTGTTTGGTGAGGTGATAGGCCCCGCCGACGCCGGAGATGCCGGCCCCCACGATCAGGACGTCAAAGTGCTCGGTGGCCTGGGCGGCGGGCTTGGTCAGCGTGGCGGTTTCGGTCATGGCCTGGATCTTTCCCCTTGAACGTCTGAGCGTCTTCTGCCGGCGAGGGTGTCGTCCCGCGCTCAGGTAATCATTGATCAGTATCAAGTCGGACGATGACGCCGGCAACCTGCACTGGCAATCCAAATTGGCCCGCGTGTCGCCCCGGGGCGGAAAAAGGAGCGGCGCTGTCGACCATCGACAGCGCCGCCAAGGCCCGAAGCGAGAGGGGGGAGCCCCGCTGACGGACGCGGCGACCGGCTCCTGTCGGAGCGGCGCCACGACCAGAGTGTCAGGGACCGGGTTGTCCGCCGTAGGGCTGGTTCACGTCGGGCGCGGGGCCCAACTGTTTCCGCTGTCCGCTGAATGTGGCGAAAAGTGGCAGGGCGCCGTCAGACCGGCTCGTCGTTGAAGCGGATGTTGCCGCGCTCCAGTCCCTTGAGCACCACGTCGATGCCGCCGGAACGGATCATCCATTCCAGCCGGTGGTCGCGATACTGGCGCTTGAACAGGCCGGCGTCGACGATGCCGGCCACGGCGGTCATGGCCTTGACCGCTTCACGGGCGGCGTTGAAGGCGGCGGCGACCGACGGCCGGGCGCGGACGCGGGTCAGCCAAGCGTCGAGCTTGCTTCCCGCCGGGGGCGCCAGGCCGAAGCCCGCCGCGCCCTGGACATAGGGCACGGCGCTGAGGTCGGCCCAGCCGAAAGTCCCGCCATTCAGCCAGTCGGCGTCGCCGAGCTGGTTCTCCAGCCAGACGTTCAGCCGGCCGATCTGGGCCGCCGCCGCCGCGCGCAGCGTATCCTCGAGCTCCCCCTCGGCGCGGCGGAAATAGATGATCTCGGACAGGCCCCAGTTGATCGCCTCGTAGTGGGTGTCGCAGACCTCCTCGATCATCCGCGCCCGCGCCCGGGCCAGCGGGTCGGCCGGCAGCAGCGCGGGCGTCGGGAACTTATCCTCGATGAATTCCAGGATGATCGTCGAGTCGAAGATCGGCTGGCCGTCGGCGAACAGCACCGGCACCTCGCCGCGCGGGCTGGCGGCCCTGAAGTCCAGCGGCGTGGCGCCCGAGCCGATGGCGTCCGGGGTGCGCACGGTGAAGGGAACGCCCTTCTCGGCCAGGGCGATCTTGACCTTCTGGGCGTAGGGCGAAAGCGGGTGTTCCAGCAGTTCGATCATGCCGCCATGGGGCGGAATGGACGGGCGGGCGTCAACGGGGACGCAGGGGAAGCGGTGCAAACAAACAGACCCCGGTCCGATCGCTCGAACCGGGGCCGCTCACGGCGGCATGGCCAGGACAGACCACCCGCGGGAACCCGGACCCCCTCCGACAGGAAACCAGGTCCGCCTATCAAGCCCGGGAATCGCCGGCGATCAGCCCCGCAAGGCCCCAGGAGCCGATTTCCGGTCTAATTCCATTCGCAGTGCACAATTTCGATGCGCGACGGAGCCTGACTGCGCAAGGGCTAACCAGAAACCCGTGGGATTCCAGTCCCTCCGCGACGGTTGCGCCGAAGCGCCGTTTTTGCGATGCAGCGTCCGCTCATGACCCAGCCCGCCTCCATAACGCGCCGCTCGGACCTCGACTGGATTCGCGTGACGGCCTTTGGCCTGCTGATCCTGTTCCATGTCAGTCTGGTCTACGCGCCGTGGGACTGGCATGTGCACAGCCGCTACAGCTTCACCTGGTTGGAACAGGCGACCCTGGCCACCGGCCCCTGGCGGCTGACCCTGCTGTTCCTCGTCTCCGGCGCGGCCCTGCGCTTCATGAGCCGCAAATTCACCCCCGGCGAGGTGCTGCGGGCCCGCCTGGCGCGGCTGGTCCCGCCTCTGCTGTTCGGCGTGCTGTTCCTGGTGCCGCCCCAGTCCTGGCTCGAAGCCGTGGACAAGGGCAGCTGGACAGCCGGCCTGATCCCCTGGTGGCGGAGCGAGTTCAGCCTGGCGGGGCTGGCCGACGGCGTGCCCCTGAACCATCTGTGGTTCGTGCAGTATATCGCCGTCTACAGCCTCGCGGCCGTGGCCCTTATGACCCGCCCGGCCTGGCTTGAAACGATGGAAGCCACGCTGGAGAAGGCCCTCGGGGGCTGGCGTATCCTGGTCCTGCCAATCCTGTACTTCGCCCTTGTGCGCCACGCCCTGTTTCCCTGGTTCGGCCAGACCAATCAGCTGTTGGGCGACTGGTACAACCACGCGACCTCGCTGGGCGTGTTCCTGTTCGGCTTCGCCGTCGCCGGCCGCGAACAGGTCTGGCAGGCGTTCGAGAGCCAGCGCCGCCGCGCCCTGGTCATCGCCCTGGCCGCCCTGCCCGCCCTGATGATTCTGACCGCCCTGCCCCACGGTCCGCTCACCGATCCGGCCCGGCATGTGGTGTTCGGCATTGACCAGTGGGCCACCATCGCCGCCATCCTGGGCTTCGGCAGCCGCTACCTCCGCCGCGCCGACGGGCCGGTCCTGCGCTACCTGACCGACGCGGTCTTTCCCTGCTACCTGGCGCACCAGACCATCCTGGTGGTCGCCGTGCAGCTGACCAAACCGCTGGGCCTGCCTCCGGCGGTCGAGGCCCTCTGGCTGGCGGCCGTGACGTTCGGCGGCAGCCTATTGGTCTATGAGACGGTGCGGCGCAGCGGACCGTTCCGGCCGCTGTGGGGCCTCAAGCGTCTGGCGCCGACCAGACCCGCCGTGGCGGCGGCCGAGCCGGCCGTCCGGCCCGCAGAGGTGGCGTGACCCCGTTCCGGCGCCGGCGGATCCTGCTGCGGATCGGCATGGCCGCGCCGGTGCTGGCGTTGCTGACCACCCTGATGGCCGTGGCCCTGTTCCCGAACTTCAACCATGCCACCCAGTTCCTCAGCGAACTGGGCGCCGGTGGGGCCAGGCTTCCTCAGGTATTCAACGCAGGGGTGGCCTTCGCCGGGATCGGCGCGGGCATCGCCGGGATCGGCTTCGGCTTCGCCATCGAGGCGTTGGGGGGCTCGCGCCTCGCCGCCGTCCTGACCGCCCTGTTCTTCGTGCTGGCGGCGGTGGGGCTGGTGGTCTCCAGCCTCTACCACTGGCCTGATCCCCGACACCTGGCGATCAACCTGGGCCTCGGCATCCAGCTGGCGCCGCTGTCGCTGCTGTGGGGCCTGCGCCGGGCCGAGGGCGTGGACCGCCTGCGCTGGTTTCTCGCCATCGTCTTCGTGCTGATGGCGGTGCTGACGGTGTTCACCAAGCACCTGGTGCTGCCCGGCACGGTCAACGAGCACAACGTCGGCTGGTGGGAGCGCGCCTTCGCCGTCGTGTTGGTCGGCTGGGTCGGCGTCGCGGCGTTTTTGCTGGAAAAGCGGCTCATCGCCCTGGCCAGCGAGAGCGCCGGAGACTGAATCGGCGCGGGCGACTCGTCCAGTCCGGGAAGCCTGCCCGATCACGCAGTCTCTCGAATGCGTGATCGGCGCTCTTCACGAACTGATCACGCCCGATTTTGCGGCGCCGCGTGAAGAAAGTGCATTTTCTGCACGGGTTTTGGACGAAACCGCTTGCCCGGGTGCACCGCAACATAACATAAGCGTGATCGAAATTCCCGTGGCCAACTGGCTGCAGATTCCCTCTCGATCACGGCGACCTAGATGGACAGCACCAGCAACCTCGCGATCCGGTACGACACGTCCGACTATGGCTTGTCATACCAGGCCGGGCCCGAGCGCGAGCACCTGCCGTCGGCGGCGCCGCTGGCCATGCCGCGCCAGACCCTGGGCGCCGACGGCGTCCTGTCGGGCCGCTCGCCCTCGACCTCGCCGGCCAACATCGTCCGTCGCCGGGTCGTCCTGTTCACCGCCACCCTGCTGCTGACCGCCGTCGCCGCCTGGGAGCCGGTTCGCCTCTACGCCAAGGACGGCTTCCTGCCGCTGGAAGTCATCGGCCTGACCCTGTTCCTGGTCCTGATCACCGCCATCTCCTGCTGGTTCTGCAGCGCGGTGATCGGCATGACGCTGCTGTTGACCCGCGGCGACCGCTGCGAGCTGGGCTTCACCGGCGCCGCCCCGCGGCCGACCGTGCGCACCGCCCTGCTGATGCCGCTGTACAACGAGGACGCCCAGGCCTCCTTCGGCCGGCTGGCGCAGATCGAGCGCTCCCTGTCGCGCCTGAACGCGACCCAGGCTTTCGACATCTTCGTGCTCAGCGACACCACCGACGAGCGGGTGGCCACCACTGAGTGGGCCGCCTTCCAGGTCTTCCGGCTGCAGTCCAACTGCCGCGTCTACTACCGCCGCCGCCGCGAGAACACCGAGCGCAAGGTCGGCAATCTCGGCGACTGGGTCCGCCGCTTCGGCGCCGCCTACAGCCACATGATCGTGCTCGACGCCGACAGCACCATGACCGGTGAGACCATCCTGCACCTGGTCGACGGCATGGAGCGCCATCCGGGCATCGGCCTGATCCAGACCACCCCGACGATCGTCGAGGGCAAGACCCTGTTCGCCCGCGCCTCGCAGTTCGGCGTACGCCTGTACGGCCGAGTCGCCTCCGCGGGCCTGGCCTGGTGGTCGGGCGCCGAGGCCAGCTACTGGGGCCACAACGCCATCGTCCGCGTCCGGGCCTTCGCCGAATGCGCCGGCCTGCCGGTGCTGCCGGGCCCCAAGCCCTTCGGCGGCCCGATCATGAGCCACGATGTGGTCGAAGCCGGCCTGCTGCGCCGCGGCGGCTGGGGCGTGCACGTAACCCCGACCCTGACCGGCAGCTACGAGGAAACCCCGCCCAGCCTGCTGGAGTTCATGAAGCGCGAGCGTCGCTGGTGCCAGGGCAACCTGCAGCACTTCGCCCTGCTGCGCGCGCCCGGCTTCCACTGGATGAGCCGCTTCCAGCTGATCGTCGGCCTGCTGGCCTATCTGGCCTCGCCGATCTGGCTGCTGTCGCTGGCCACCGGCCTGTTCATCCAGATCAGGAACCGGCCGGACTGGGGCTCCTGGTGGTACTTCCTGCACCCCGAGTTCAACCCGGCCATGTGGGCGGCGATCCTGACCACCGGCATGCTGCTGGGCCCCAAGTTGATGGGCGTGGCCGTGGCCCTGAGCCGCCCGTCCGAGCGTCGCGCCTTCGGTGGGACCTGGACCCTGCTCAAGGGCGTCGTCGCCGAGATGGGCCTGTCAGCCATGACCGCCCCGATCTACATGATCGGCAACACCCGGGCGGTGTTCGAAATCCTGCTGGGCAAGGACGCCGGCTGGCACGCCCAGAACCGCGATGGCGACGGCCTGAGCCTGGCCGACGCCAAGCTGGGCTTCCGCAATGAGTTCTTCGCCGGCCTGTTCTTCATGGTCCCGCTGCTGTTGCGCCCGGACCTCCTGCTGTGGATCTGGCCGATCTTTGTGCCGATGCTGTTCGCCGGCCGGATCGCCGCCTGGACCTCCAGCCGCCAAGCCGGCGAAAAGGCCCGCATGGCCGGCCTGTTGCTGACTCCCGAAGAGAACGCCGCCGCTCGCGCGGAAGCCCCGCACGTCGGCGCCGAAGTGGTCCCGATGCCGATCCGCGTCGTCGACCCGATGGCGATGGCGGCGGAGTAGTTCCTCTACCTCTCCCACCTTCCCTCACTCCTCTCCCGCGAGGGAGAGGGGGACCATGCGGAGCATGGTGGAGAGGGTTGCGCTGCGGCAAGCCAGGCGATCCTGAAATCGAGAAGCCGAGGGCCAGCGAACTCCGATCGGAGCGGCGCGTCCCTCTCCACCGCCCTCCGGGCGGTCCCCCTCTCCCTCGCGGGAGAGGAGTGAGTCAGGCCGGCTCCGCGACCTTAGCCCCGGCCGCTTCAAGCCGCGCCTTCAGCGCCGTCAGCTGGCCCCACAGTTCGGCCGGCATACGCTCGCCGAACCTGGCGTAGAAGTCGGGGATCAGGGACGACTCCTCGCGCCAGACATCGATGTCGACGGTCTTCAGCAGTTTCAGCTGGGCGTCCGTGAGGCCCAGTCCGGACGTGTCGAGCGAGCCCGGCGCGGGCACCCGGCCGATCGGCGTATCGACGGCTTTCGCCTCCCCCTCCAGCCGTTCGAAGATCCATTTCAGCACCCGGCTGTTCTCACCGTAGCCCGGCCAGACGAAACGGCCGCTGTCGTCCTTGCGGAACCAGTTGACCATGTAGACGCGGGGCAGCTTGGCAGCGTCGGCCTTGCCGCCCACGTCCAGCCAGTGGCTGAAATAGTCGCCCATGTTGTAGCCGCAGAAGGGCAGCATGGCGAACGGGTCGCGGCGCAGCTCGCCGACCTTGTTCTCCGCCGCCGCGGTGCCTTCGGAAGCCACGGTCGAGCCGAGGAACACCCCGTGGGCCCAGTCGAAGGCTTCGGTGACCAGCGGCACGGCGCTGGCCCGGCGGCCGCCGAACAGGATGGCGCTGATCGGCACGCCGGCGGGGTCGTCCCACTCCGGCGCGATCACCGGGCACTGTCCGGCGTGCACGGTGAAGCGGGCGTTGGGATGGGCGGCGGGCTCGGGGCTCTCCGGCGTCCAGGGCCGTCCGCGCCAGTCGATCAGGCGGGCGGGTTTCTCTTCGGTCAGCCCTTCCCACCAGACGTCGCCGTCCTCGGTCAGAGCCACGTTGGTGAACACCGTGTCGTGGCTCAGGGCGGCGATGGCGTTGCGGTTGGTGGCCATGCCGGTGCCGGGCGCCACGCCGAAGAAGCCGGCTTCGGGATTGATGGCATACAGCCGCCCGTCCTGACCAAAGCGCATCCAGCAGATGTCGTCGCCGATGGTCTCGGCCTTCCAGCCGGGAATGGTCGGCTGCAGCATGGCCAGGTTGGTCTTGCCGCGGGCGCTGGGAAAGGCCGCGGCCACGAAGCGCTCCACGCCCGTCGGCGAGGTCAGCTTCAGGATCAGCATGTGCTCAGCCAGCCATCCCTCGTCGCGGGCCATCACGCTGGCGATGCGCAGGGCGTAGCACTTCTTGCCCAGCAGGGCGTTGCCGCCGTAGCCCGAGCCGTAGGACCAGATCTCGCGGGTCTCGGGATAGTGGACGATGTATTTGATTTCGTTGCAGGGCCAGGGCACGTCGGCCTGGCCGTCCTCGAGCGGCGCGCCCAGGGAATGGACCGCCGGCACGAAAAAGCCGTCCTCGCCCATCGCGTCGAGGGCCTGCTTGCCCATGCGGGTCATCACCCGCATCGAGATGGCCACATAGGCGCTGTCGGTGATCTCCACCCCGAGCGCGCTGATCGGCGAGCCGATCGGGCCCATGCTGAACGGCACGACATACATCGTCCGGCCACGCATGCAGCCGTCGAACAGCAGCTTCAGGTCGGCGCGCATCTCGGCCGGGTCGAGCCAGTTGTTGGTCGGGCCGGCGTCGATCTCATTCTCGGAACAGATGAAGGTGCGGCTTTCGACCCGCGCCACGTCCTTGGGATCGGAGGCGGCGTGAAAGCTGTTGGGGCGCTTGGCCGGATTGAGGCGCTTGAGCGTGCCGGCCGCGACCAGCTGGTCGGTCAGCGCCGTCCAGTCCGCGTCCGAACCGTCGCACCAGTGGACACGCGCGGGCTTGGTCAGGGCCGCGATCTCGCGCACCCAGGCCAGGAGTCGTGCATGTCTGGTCGGAGCCTGGTCCAGGCCCGGAACAATTGATTCGCCGCCCATCACCGGCGTCCTCCATGTAACGGGCGTCTCGAAACCGGCTCCTTGAGAAGCTCTTGTATCGACGCCTTGCGCAGGCCTTTGGGTAGCCGCCGGGGACCTCGCGGGCAAGCTGAAAGCGCGATCGCCGCCAAGGAGACATGCACTTCCGTGCGTATCCCTGGGTCAGCCATTTGCGCGGGGACACGCCCCAAACACCGGTGTCCCCGCGCCCGTTCAAGGGGATGTCCGTTGCGCGCGAATGGTCTAGCCACCAAGATCGCCGCCAGAATGTCCCGGGGAGTCCCATGCGCTGGGTGTTGAGAAGCCTGCTGGCCCTGCTGGGTCTGGTGGCCGGCGTGGCGCTGACGGTGCTGATCGCCGGCCAGATCAACGCCCCGCGCAAGGCCGACCTGACACCCCTGATCGAGACGGCGCGCAACTACGACGTGGTCATCCGCCGCGACCGGTTCGGCGTGCCGCACATCCTGGGCAAGACCGACGCCGACGCCGCCTTCGGCCTGGCGTTCGCCCATGCGGAAGACGACTTCGAGACCATCCAGACCGTGGCCCTGGCCACCCGCGGAACCCTGGCCGCCAGCGAAGGCGCCAAGGCCACGCCGGGCGACTATATCGTCATGCTGCTGGGCGTCTGGGACGCCGTCGACGCCCGCTACGACCGGGACCTGCCGGCCGATGTAAAGGCCGTGCTCCAGGCCTACGCCGACGGGGTCAACTATTACGCCGCCCGCAACCCGGGAAGGGTCAGGCCGGGCCTGTTGCCCCTGACCGGCAAGGACATCGCCGCCGGCTTCGTGTTCAAGACGCCGTTCTTCTATGGTCTGGACAGCGAGCTGCAGCGGCTGACCAAAGCGACGCCGGACGGCCTGCCTAAGGGGTCCAACGGGGTGGCGGTGGCCCCGTCCCGCTCAAGCGACGGCGCCACCCGCCTGCTGGTCAATTCGCACCAACCCTACAGCGGCCCAGTGGCCTGGTACGAGGCGGTGGTCGAGAGCGGCGAAGGCTGGCATGTGGCCGGCGGTTTCTTCCCCGGCTCGCCCTTCATGCTGCACGGCCACAACGCCCATCTGGGCTGGGCCAACACGGTCAACAGTCCCGATCTGGTCGACGTCTACCGCCTGACCATCAACCCCGACGACAAGGACCAGTACCGCCTCGACGGCAAATGGCGGCGGTTCGAAAAGTCGACGGCCAGACTGCGCATCAAGCTGTGGGGACCGTTCTACTGGACGGTCAACAAGGCGGTGTTGCGCTCGGCCCATGGCCCGGTGATGCGCACCAAGGGCGGGGTGTTCGCCATCCGCTACGCCGGGATGGATGCCGTTCGCCAGCCGCTGCAATACTGGCGGCTGGACAAGGCCACGACGATGGAGGAGTGGCGCGCGGCCATGGCCCTGCAGGCCCTGCCGAGCATCAACTACGTCTACGCCGACGAGAAGGGCAACATCGGCTACGTCTACAACGGCCTGTTCCCCAACCGCCTGGAAGGCGTTGACTGGAGCGGGGTGCTGCCGGGCGACCGGTCGGACCTGATCTGGAAGGGCTATCTGCCATTCGACCGCGTGCCGCAGGTCTGGCTGCCCAAGGGCGGGCTGGTGTTCAACGCCAACAATACACCCTTCACCGCCACCGCCTTCGGCGACGGGCTGGACCCCTACGCCTTCAGCCCGACCATGGGCATCCAGACCAACATGACCAACCGCTCCCTGCGCGAGGTCGAGACCTTCGCCGCCGACGACCAGATCACCCCGGAGGAGTTCCGCGCCTACAAGTTCGACACGGCCTACAGCCGGCGCTCGACGGTGGCCGCCGTGGTCGGCGAGCTGCTGGCGCTGGACCCCAAGGGCAACGCCGACCTTGTCGAGGCCCAGGGCATTCTCGGCCGTTGGGACTATACAACGAAGGTGACCAGCCGCGGCGCGGCCCTGGCCATCCTCACCGCCCAGCCGGTGCTGGCCGGCCGTGACAGTCACGACCCCAAGGGCCCGACAGCCCGCGCGGCCCTGCTCGACACCATCAAGCTTCTGAAGACCCACTTTGGTCGGCTGGATCCCGAATGGGGCCAGGTCAACCGCATCCGTCGCGGCAAGGTCGACCTGCCGATCGATGGCGGGCCTGACACCCTGCGGGCGGTCTACGGCAAGCCAGGCGATGACGGCCGGCTGACGGCCCTGGCCGGCGACACCTTCATCATGTTCGTCACCTGGGACCGCGACGGCGTGCTCTCCAGCCAGAGCATCCACCAGTTCGGCACGGCGACCCTCGATGAGGCGAACCCGCACTATTCGGATCAGGCTCCGCTGTTCGCCGCCATGCGCTTGAAGCCCGTGCTGTTCACCGAGGAACAGCTGGCTGGCAACATCGTCGAGACCTACCGACCGGGGCAGAGGACGGCGGGAAAATGAAGCTCTACTGGCATCCGGTTTCGCTGATGCCCTGGCGGGTGCGGATCGCGCTGGCCGAAAAGGGCCTGGACTACGAGGAGGTGGTCATCGACCTGCCTGGCGGCGCCTCGCACCAGCCCGACTTCCTCGCCCTCAACCCCTTCGGCCAGGTTCCGGTGCTGGAGGACGACGGCAGGGCCTTCGCTGAATCCACGGCCATCCTCGAATATCTCGAGGAGACCCATCCCCGACCGGCGCTGATGCCGGTCCCGGCGACGGCGCGGGCGAACGTGCGCCAGCTGATGTGCTGGAGCAACGGGCCCTGGATGCTGTCCTGGAAACGGTGGGTGGCGCCGGCCTCCATGGGGTTCCCCGACAGCCCGGAGGTCAGGGCGCGGGGCCGCGAGGAACTTGGACAGCACCTCACTGTCCTGGCCGCCCGTCTCGACCAGTCGCCCTGGCTGGCCGACGACTATTCGCTGGCGGACATCTGTTATGCTCCGCTGGTGATGATCGGCGACCGGGTCGGGCTGTCGGCCGAGATATCGGCCCTGCCGTCGGTCGCGGGATGGCTGGATCGGCTTCGCGAGCGGCCGGCGATCCAGGCGGCGATGGGACCGTTGCTCGGCTGAAGCGAGGTCGTTGCGGGGCGCGTCCGGCGAGACCGGTCCCCCCGCCCCGACCGCGCCAGGCCGAAGTGGCGCACGCCGGATCACATGAATTGGGGAGGCGGCCCGAATTGAGCAAACAATTCGGGTGTTTGTGCACCGCTTTTCCCTCGCCCATCTCGCGAGCGGACTTGCGCCCGACCCGGTACTCGTTAACCTTTGAAATGTGAAGTTCCGAGGGGGCGCGGCGTAATGCGCGCGAGAACGACCACGGCGGTGTTTTCGGCCACAGTGTTGGGGGCGGTCGCCCTCGGCACGGCCGTCAGCATGAGCGCGGCGACAGACGGTCTCGGCTCTGATTCAATCCTCGCCGGCGCCACCGTGGGCGATGTGTTCAGCGGTTCCACCGCGCGCCAGACCGAGGACCCCGACGCTCCGATCCGCACCGGCCGCTGGGCCGAGGATGCCGCCCCGGTTGAGCTCGCCGGCGGTCCGGCCCCGACCGATGTCGCCGCCGCGGCGCCCCCGCCTGAACCCATCCTGCTGTCGCGGTCGGTGGGATCGCCGCGCGCCGCGCCCTCGGAGCTGGCGATGATCGAGGCGCCGATCCAGGTTCGTCAGCTGACCGCGCCCCTGAGCGTGCCGCTGTCGCGCGTCTCCTGGACCTCACCCGCCCGCCAGGCCCCGGTGGTTCACGAGTCGCGGATCAACCTGTCGGTCAGCGACGTCCCGGTCAGCGCGCCGGGCTCCGGCCTCGACATTGGCTCGGCGGTGTTCAGCGAGCCGGTCGGCGCGGCCCGTCGCGGTCGCCCCCTGATCGATATCAAGCGCCTGACCCTGCGCATCGGAGCCAGCGACTCGGTCAAGAAGAAGGGCCGCTGGTTCGTCTTCGCGGCCGGCTCGGGCGAGGCCTTCGGCCTGAATCTGGTCCGCGATCCGCTGCGCGGCTGGAAGCCGGCCGGATGGTCGGTCGAGAACCTGGCGGAGTTCGGCAAGGCCCAGCTGGGCATCGGCTGGCGCAAGGGTTCGCAACAGCTGGCCGCCAGCGTCGCCCGCCGCGAGATCAGCGCCTACGGCCTGTCGCGCGAGGACACCATTTTCGGCATCTCCTTCACCGTCAGCGGCCAGGCCCCGGCCAAGACCCGCTACGAACAGCGGCTGCCCAAGGCGCAGTAGGCTCGATCCGCTAGGCGGCCCTACGGGCCGCCGCCGCGCCGGCGATGCGGGCCTTCGCCATCTCGTCGGCGACCTCGTGGGTCGGGCGCTTTTCGGCCAGGGAGCGGTCGAGCACCTCGCCGAGCGTCGCCGCCAGCGTCGTCAACTTGGCCTCGACCCAGGCCGGGTCGAACGCCGTTCCGGCTTCGATGGCGGCGATCTCGGCGGCCACGTTGATGATGCCGCCGCCGTTGATCACGTAGTCGGGGGCATAGAGCATACCGCGTTCGAACAGCATTCGGCCGACCTCGGGCGAGGCCAGCTGGTTGTTGGCCCCACCGGCCACAACGCGGCCCTTCAGCCGGGCCAGGGTCTCGGCGGTCACCGCGCCGCCCAGGGCGCAGGGGGCGAAAACGTCGGCGTCGACATCGAAGATCGCCGCCGGCGGCACGATGGTCGCGCCGGTGCGGGCGGCGACCTGGGCCAGGGCCGCCTCGTTGACGTCTGTGATGATCAGCTCCGCGCCGGCGGCGGCCAGTTTCTCGGCCAGGTAGGCGCCGACGTGGCCGACGCCCTGGATGGCCACGGTCACGCCCTTGAGGTCGCGGCCGTAGGCGCGTTCGACACACAGCCGCACGCCGCGGAACACGCCCTCGGCGGTCACCGGACTGGGATCGCCGGACGCTGCGGCGTGGCCCTCGAGGCCCGCCACATAGCGCGTCTGATTGCGCGCGTGGGCCATGTCGGCGACCGACACGCCCACGTCCTCGGCGGTCCAGTACTGGCCGCCCAGGCCGTCCACGGCTCGGCCGAAGGCTTCGAACAGGGCCGGGGTCTTGTCGGTGCGGGCGTCGCCGATGATCACCGCCTTGCCCCCGCCCAGCGGGATGTCGGCCATGGCGTTCTTGAAGCTCATCGCCCGCGACAGCTTCAACGCGTCGGTCAGGGCCGCCTCGCTCGAGGCGTAGGGCCACATGCGGCAGCCGCCGGCGGCGGGGCCCCGCGCGGTGGAGTGCACCGCGATGATGGTCTTGAGGCCGGTCTTTTCGTCAAAGATCGCGTGGACGCCTTCGTGGTTCTCAAAGGCGGCCGAATCGAAAACAGACATGCCGATGTCCGGACTATTTCGGGGAGAAACGTGCGCGCGGGTTTACGCCCGGCCGATCGTCGCCACAACCCAAAACCGCCGATCAATGGGCCCGCTTCGACGGTCGCGGGATCGGCGGCGCGGCGGATGGCAAGGCCGCCGCGGGGTCGAGGATGAAGCGCCCGATGTCGCCGATCACCACCGCCCGCTGATGGTCCCGGGTGTGCAGGTGGTAGCCCCTGTCGTAGTAGGCCGTGCGGTCGGTCGCCTTCGGCCGGCTCGCGGCCTGGAATGTCGGGGCCTTCGGGATGACCTCGTCGTTGGCGCCGTAGAAATAGCCAACGGGGATCTTGATGCGGCCCGTCCCTTCCCAGGCCGACTGCATCAGATCGACCAGACCATAGAGGGTGTCGTTGCGCGCGCCCCAGATCAGCATCGGGTCGCGGCCCATGGCGATCAGTTCCTCGATATTGTCACTCGGATGGACCCGGTCGGTGACCCAGCCCGGCGGCTTGAGCACCGTCTCCCCGGCCAGATGCGCGGTGAACCACAGGGCGGTCTTGTACGGCAGCGGCTGGCTGGCCCAGCCCCAGACCGCCGGAGCCATCAGCACCAGCCGGTCGGCGGCCGGCGGGCGGGCGGAGGCGAAGGCGGCGATGGCCACCGCCCCGCCCATGCTCTCGCCCGCCACCACCACGGCCGCGCCGGGATGGCGCAGGCGCAACAGGCCGACGAACACCCGCAGGTCCTCGGTCATCAGCGCCTCGCCGGCCCAGATTCCCCGTCCCGGCGAGCGGCCAAAGCCGCGCTGATCGAAGGCGTAGGTGGCGATGCCCCACCCGGCCCAGACCGGGGCGGCGAAGTGGAAGGCGTTGGAATAGTCGTTCATGCCGTGCAGGGCGGCGACCACCACGGTCGGCTCCCCTGCCGGCAGCCAGCGTTTCAGACCCATGCGGGCGCCGTCGAAGCTGACGAAGGTCTCGTCCTCCAGCCTGGGGCCGCTGAAGCCGAGCTCCGGCGCGCCGGCCATCTGCACCATCGGGGCGCAACCGGTCACGGCGGCGCTGGCGGCAAGCAGGAACAGGCGACGGTTCATGGCCGCAGCATGCCCGCGACCCCGCGGCGAAGAAAGGGCGGTCGGCGTCTACGGCAGACGCAGCCGGTAGACGCCCTTGAAGCTGTCCGGGTCCGCCGGCTTGCTGTGCCGGGTGATGACCACCGTTCCGGCCCGGGCCATGCCGACGGCGGTGGACCGCACCTGGCCGAGGACCCGCTGCCAGCGCTCCGGCTGGATGACCTTGGCGACCTCGGACGGGTCGATGCTCTTGCCGGGCGGCAGGGCCTTCAGCAGATCAAGAATGGCGTCTTCGATGGGCGAGGTCATGGTCCGGCTATGAACCGGCCGGAGCGCGGCCGCAAGGCGCGGCGGCGGCGGATGTGTCGGCGGCCGCTCGACGGCGCCGGTGACGCTGGAGGTGACGCTGGACAGCCAGGGCGGCCTCGCCGGCCCGCCGCGCATCCTGCGGCCCAACGGCGGCCGGCCGAGCGAGCAACAGCTGCTGGCCGAGGCCCAGGCCCTGGAAGCGATCCGCGCCCGCCTGCCCTACCGGACGGCGGGCCTGCCGGGGCTGGGGCGGCGGTATCGGGTGGGATTTGGGGGGTGAGGCGGAGACGTGGTCGGGCGCGGCTGGCATTTCCTTATCGATAGTCGATTATCTGTTTATCGATAAAGAGTGTGTGTCCCTGTTTCTCCCCCTGTTTCTCCCGTTTCTCGCTAATGAACAAAACCGAGTTCACGGTTTTCAATCCAACGTTCAATGACCAAAACTCGACCAGTATTGGATCGCATGCATGCAATCTGTGTTGACCTTGGGTCAGCACAAGCGTCCACAACTACACCCTTCACGACTATGGTGCCAATCCGACTTCCACCATATTTTTCGATTAAGTGCTGTAAGACTTCATCTCTAGCCAGCATAATCGCGCATGGCCGGCCATCACACGTATAAAGCAACATATCCCCGTCGATATATTTGTATTTTCCCGCATATATTCCAATATCTGGATTCCCTAACGGGACGGCATCACCACTTGCGCATGATGATGTAAGTAGAGCGAAAATAGTCGACGATATTAATTTCATCATTGTCCCTCCCCCTGTAGCCTTAGGTTCTGTTGATTAAGTGGATTCCCAAATCAGGTGATCGCTGATTCAAGGCTGCTCTTTGGGAGAGCGGTCGTGGTTCGCGGTTTGATGTCGGATGAGGAGTGGGCGTTTTTCGCGCCGTTCGTGATCGAGGCGGGGCCTCGGCGCGGTCGTCGGCCCAAGGATCATCGGCTGGTGCTGGATGGGGTGTTCTGGATCGCGCGGACGGGCTCGCCCTGGCGCGACCTGCACGACCACTTCGGCAAGTGGGATACGGTCTACGGCCAGTTCCGGCGCTGGACGAAGGGTGGGGTGTGGGATGTACTGCTGGCGGCTCTGAACGAGAGCGGGCAAGGCCAGGACAGCGTCCAGATGGTCGATTCCACCATCATTCGCGCCCATCAGCATGCCGCCGGCGCCCAAAAAAAGCGGTTGCTCATTGCGAAGGTCTTGGCCGCTCGCGCGGTGGCTTCTCGACCAAGATCCATTTGAGAGCCAACGGCCTGGGCCTGCCCGTCGCCATCGTCCTGACCGGCGGCGAGACTTCCGACGTCAGGGGTTACGCCCCGCTGATGGCCGAGCCCGGCCCCCAGCCGAAGGTGCTCATGGGCGACAAGGGCTACGACGCCGACGCCATCCTCGCCGACCTTGACGAGCGCGGCATCGCCGCCGTCATCCCGCCCAAACGCAACCGCAAAATCCAGCCCGTCATCGACGGCCACCTCTACGCCCTGCGCAACCTCGTCGAGCGGTGCTTCTCAAAGCTCAAGCATAGCCGCAGACTGGCCACCCGATACGACAAGACCGCGGACAGCTATATCGGCTTCGTTCTTGTCGCTTCCATCCGCCTCTGGGTAAGTCACTTTATCAACAGAACCTAG
>JACRBD010000142.1 GCA_016234625.1 Caulobacterales bacterium
ACTTCTATACGGTCCACATTGAGCTGGGGCACAAATTCTACCAGCGCGCCTACACGGCCCAGCCCTACATCTTCAAGGGCGGGGCCAACGACGGCTTCCATGAGGCGATCGGCGACTTCGTCGGCCTGTCGGCCCTGACCCCCACCTACCTGCAGCAGATCGGCCTGCTGAAGGACGTCCCGGGCGACGAGGGCGACATTCCGTTCCTGCTGAAGATGGCCCTCGACAAGATCGCCTTCATGCCGTTCGGCCTGATGGTCGACCGCTGGCGCTGGGAGGTGTTCTCTGGCCAGCTGACTCCGGCGACCTACAACAGCGGCTGGTGGAAGCTGCGCACGCAGTACCAGGGCATCACCCCGCCGGGACCGCGCCCGACCGACGCCTTCGATCCGGGGGCCAAGTATCACGTGCCGGCCAATGTGCCCTACACCCGCTACTTCCTGGCCCACGTCTACCAGTTCCAGTTCCAGCGGGCGGCTTGCCGCCAGGCGGGCTGGCAGGGTCCGCTGCATCGCTGCTCGATCTACGGCAACAAGGCGGTCGGGGCGAAGTTCAACACCATGCTGGAGATGGGCGCCTCGCGGCCCTGGCCGGAGGCCATGCAGGCCTTCACCGGCGAGACCCAGGGCGACGCCTCGGCCGTGGCCGACTACTTCAAGCCGCTGAACGTCTGGCTGATCAAGCAGAACAAGGGCCAGAAGTGCGGCTGGTAGCGCAACTCAATCTGTCATCCCGGACGGCCGCAAGGCCGATCCGGGACCCAGATTGAATCCAGGCCGAATCTGGGTCCCGGATAGCCGCTAGGCGGCTTCCGGGATGACAGAGATTGGGTCTATTCCGCCGTCGCCAGCGCCGGCTGGCGCGGTCCGGCCGCCGCGGCGAAGCGGGCGTAGTACTGCGGGTGCTCGGTGCCCATCCAGCGATCCCACCAGGTGAAGTAGAGGCCGTAGTTGTAGCCCGCCTGGCTGTGGTGCAGGTCGTGGTGGGTCACCGTGGTCATCCAGTCGAACATCGGCCTGCCATCCTTGCCCGCCGGGAACAGTTCGTAGCCGGAATGGCCGATCACGTTGCGGGCGATCTGGTGGATCAGGAAGGCGGTGAAGCCGACCCAGGACACCGGCACGATCAGCTCCCAGATCACCGTGAAGCTGGCCATCACCGCCGCCTCGGCGAGGTCGAAGCTGTAGGCGGTGAAGGGCGTGGGGTTGTGCGACCGGTGGTGCCGGCGGTGGAAGGTCCGGAACAGCTTCGGGCGATGCATGATCCGGTGCGCCCAGTAGAAATAGGCGTCGTGGGCAACCACCGTGATTGCGAACGACACGACGATCCACACCGGTCCGGCGTTCTCGCGCCAGTCGCCGCCCCACAGCAGCCCGGCCTTCCACAGGACGATGCTCAGCAGCGAGACGGTGGAAAACACCGCCACCGACCGCACCGAGCAGAGAAACTCGACGACCAGCTGCATCGCCGGCGGGCTGTCGGGCCGGATCTTTCGATGCCTGAGCAACGGCGCGCAGATCACGCACAGCACCAGCCAGGTCAGCGGGGCGGCGATGATGTAGCGGACCATGTCGTTTCCGAAGCCCATCAGCCAGTGCCGGCCAAGGTCCAGCAGCAGGTTCCCGCCCGTATCCATATTCAAGTCTCCTCGTCAGTCGATGGCGCGAGACTGGCGAGCCGGCGGGGAGGGGGCTGCCTTGGGACGGGCGAGGCTGGCGGATTTCGGAATCAGCCGGCCTTTTCCGGATCCGGCGAGCCGGCCAGGGCCTGCAGCCGCCAGGCGGACGGGGTCTGGCCGGTGGCGTCCTTGAAGGCGCGATTGAACGGCCCCAGCGAGGCGTAGCCCAGGTCGAAGGCCAGGGCGGAGATCGACGCCCGGGCGTTGTCCGGCGCCGCCAGCGCCGCCTTGGCCGCCTCGACGCGGCGAGCGTTGAGGAAGTCGGCGAAGTTGCGGAAGCCGAGCCCACCGTTGATCAGCCGCCGCAGGCGGTGCTCCGGAACCCCGACCTCGCCCGCCAGCTGGCCGATGGTCAGACCCTCGCGCCGCCAGACGTCGGTCTCGGCCATGATCGACTGCAGCCGGGCCAGGGTCGGCCGGTCCTGCGGCGCAACGGCGTCGCCGGCGGCTTCCTTCGCCCGCGCCTCGAACAGGTCGGGTCGTCCCTGCAGGAAGGTCGCCGCCCCGGCCAGGTTCATCGCCGCCAGGCTGAGCGCCTGGGCCAGCGGTCCCCAGCCGGGCCTGAACCCCAGGGCGTCGCCGATTTCGAAGCCGGACAGGACCATGCAGTAGACCGCCACCACCACCATGAACGGCCCGCGCAGGGAGCGCCGGGCCTCGACCAGGTCGCCGCTCCAGCTGCGCCAGACGATGCGGATGACGTGCAGCACCAGCACCACCTCCAGCAGGTTGTGCACGATCCAGACGCCGTTCGAGGCCGGCGGCGGCAGAATCCCGCCGATCAGCCCCACGGCCATCATCACCCCGACCGGGGCCATCCGCTCCCAGGTGACCGGTCGGTCCTCGAACAGGGTCACGGCGAACAGCCAGAACCAGGCCGTGCCGCCGATCGACAGCAGCCACACCGGACCTGCCAGCAGGTTGATGGCCCTCGTCTCCGCCCCGCCGGAATGGACGGCGAAGGCCGCCACCGACAGGCAGAAGATCGCCCCGACCCAGCGGGCGTGTCCGATCCGGCCGCTGCGCAACAGGCCGATGCCTGTGGCCAACACCGCCCCGACCGCCAGGCCGCGCAGCAGGACTTCGAGGGTTTCCATCCGCCTTCCCTTTGTGAATCAGGAGAATCCCATGGGCGGCCGGCTCCGTCGATACCGGTCTTCGGTCACGCGGCTTCAAGACGTTGTTGGTTTCCGGACTTTCACCACGCTTGTTGGGGCAAGCATTTACCGCGCCTGTGAAAGTATCGGCGGTCGGTCAAAACTCTGTCGGGGCAGGGACCATGAAGACGAGGCGTTCCGTTCCTGAACGGATGGGTGATTTTCGACGTCGCTTCAGCACGGACGGCGGCGCCGTGGCGGTGCAGTTCGCGCTGCTGATCGTGCCGATGACCATCACGGTGTTCGGCGCGCTGGATGTCAGCCGGGCCTCTGGCGAGAAGATGCGTCTGCAGGACGCGCTCGACGCCGCCACCCTCGCGGCCGCCCGCTCGACAGCGACCACCGACGCCGGGGTCCAGGCGGTCGGCGAGACGGTGCTGGCCGCCAATCTGGCCGCCTCCCAGGCGACGCTCACGAGCTCCAGCTTCACGATCGTCGACTCGAAGGTGGTCGCCGTCGCCGGGGCCACCATGCCCACGGTGGTGGCCAACCTCTGGATGGACGGCGACATGACCCTCGGCGCCGACAGCGAGGTGACGCGGGCATCCAACAACATCGAGGTCGCGCTGACGCTGGACGTGACCGGCTCGATGGGCGGCCAGAAGATCACCGACCTCAAGGCGGCGGCCAAGGATCTGGTCGACCTCGTCGTCCAGGATCAGCAGAGCCCCTACTATACCAAGCTGGCCATCGTGCCCTATTCGGCCGCGGTCAATGTCGGCTCATACGCCGCCAGCGTGCGCGGATCCTACGCGGGCGGAACCTGCACCACGCCGGGCTGCGCCAGCTACAAATTCACCAACGCCCAGGGCAACAGCAGGACCTTCGCCATCAGCAACTGCGTCACCGAGCGGACGGGCCCGGACGCCTACACCGATGCTTCGCCGGCCTCCGGCTGGTTGGGCCGCAACTATCCCGCCAGCGGCAACCCCTGCCTGGCCAGCACCATCATGCCGCTGTCGACCGACCGCACGGCGCTGAAGAGCAAGATCGACGGCCTGTCCGCCGCCGGCTCGACGGCGGGGCACCTGGGCCTGGCCTGGGGCTGGTACATGGTTTCGCCCAACTTCGCCTCGCTCTGGCCCGCCGCCAGCCGGCCGGCCGACTACGGAACCGCCAAGCTGCTGAAGGTGGTGGTGCTGATGACCGACGGCGCCTTCAACACCACCTATTGCAAGGGCGTGATCAGCCAGGATTCCGGTTCAGGCAGCGGATCGTCCGCCGACCACATCAACTGCAACGCCCCCAACGGCAACGCCTTCAGTCAGGCCCGGGCCCTCTGCGACAACATGAAAGCCCAGGGCGTGATCATCTACACCGTGGGCTTCGACGTCGCGAACGACCAGAACGCCCAGGACATCATGACCGCGTGCGCCACCGATGCGCAGCACGTCTACCTGCCGTCCACCGGCGCGGCGCTGAAGGATGCCTTCCACGCCATCGGCCAGGACATCTCGCGGCTGAGAATCTCGCGATGACGACCTGCCGGTAACCGGCGATTCACCAAGCCCGTTCGCGGATTTCTTACCATCACGCCTCATGATGTCCGCTCGAAGGGGTGAAAATCGATGATCCGTGCCTCCGTCACCGGGCTTCTCGCGCCCGTCACGCGCTTCCTGCGGCGGTTCCGCAGCGAAGGCGGAGCCGTGGCCATCTGGTTCGCCGTCATGGCGCTGCCCGCGGCGGTGCTGGCCTTCGGCCTGATCGACGTGAACCGCGCCAGTGTGGAAAAGCGCCACCTGCAGGACGCCCTGGACGCGGCGACCCTGATGGCCGCCCGCTCGAGCTCGACCACCGATGAGCAGGTGCAGACCATCGGCGCCGCCTCGCTGGCCGCCCAGATGGCCGGGTCCAGCGACGCCACCATCACCAGCTCGACCTTCAAGATCGTCGGCACCAGGGTCACAGGGGTCGCCACGGCCTCGGTCGTTCCGGTGATCGCCAACCTCTGGCTGCAGGGCAACATGACCGTCGGCGCCGAGGCCGAGGTCGCCCGCTCCTCGAACAATCTTGAGGTGGCGATCGTGCTCGACATCACTGGCTCGATGTACGGTCAGAAGCTCACCGACCTGAAGGTGGCGGCCAAGGATCTGATCGACCTGGTCGTGTCCGACACCCAGACACCCTACTATTCCAAGGCCGCCCTGGTGCCCTTCTCGCTGGGGGTCAACGCCGGCGGCTACGCCAGCAGCCTGCGCGGCACGCCCACGGCCCCGCTGACGATGACCGGGGCGTCCTGGTACACCGGCGCGATCAAGAACATCACTGCGATCAACAAGCAAAACCCGGTTCGGGTCACGTCGAACTCGCACGGCTTCAGCAATGGCGACGTGGTCTGGATCACCGGCGTCAACGGCATGACCCAGCTGAACAACCGCGCCTATGTTGTCACCGGCAAGCAGACCAACACGTTCCAGCTGCTGGGCGTCAACGGCTCCAGCTACTCCACCTACAGTTCCGGCGGCACGATCCGGAAATGCGTGGTTTCCGACTGCTCGCTCAAGATCACCACCAGCGGCGGCACGTTGACCAACGGGGAGGAGGTCTACTTCTCCGGCGTCAACGGCATGACCCAGCTGAACGGCAACAGCTACACGGTGGCCAACGCCGCCTTGGGCAGCTTCACCCTGTCGGGCATCAATGGCCCGAGCTTCGGGACCTACAGCTCCGGCGGGTCGGTCTACTGCCAGACGCTGGGCTGTCAGTACTATCGCTTCACCAACGCCGACGGCGCACGGACGATGTTCGAGATCAGCTCCTGCGTGTCCGAGCGCACCGGGACCAACGCCTATACCGACGTGGCGCCGAGCACGAGCCCGGTCGGCCGACTCTACCTGGCGAGCATCAGCAGCTGCCCCAGCGCCGCCATCGTGCCGCTGTCCACCAACCGCACGTCGCTGAAGAGCACGATTGACGGGCTGTCCGCGACCGGCGCCACGGCAGGCCAGATCGGGGCCGCCTGGGGCTGGTACATGCTGTCGCCGAACTTCGCCTACCTCTGGCCGACCGCCAGCCAACCCGCCGCCTACACCCAGATGGATGTCCTGAAGGTGATGGTCTTCATGACCGACGGCGATTTCAACACCGCCTACTGCAACAATGTGCTGAGCAATGACTCCAACGGCTGGAACAGCCAGCAAATCAACTGCAACGCGACCAACGGCAACCCCACCACCCAGGCGACGGCGATCTGCACCGCCGCCAAGGCCAAGGGCGTGATCATCTACACGGTCGGCTTCCAGGTCAGCACGGGCTCGCCCGCCGAGACCTTCATCAAGGCCTGCGCGACCGACGCGGACCACGTCTATCTGCCGACCAGCGGCACCCTGCTGAAGGACGCCTTCTCGGCCATCGGCCGCGACATCACCAAGCTGCGACTGTCGAAGTAACGCGCCTCACGCGCTGGCGCCGAGCGTCTCGGGCATCCGCTCGGCGAAGGCCTCGGCCAGGGTGGCGAACAGGGCCTGGGCGGTGATCGGCTTGCTCAGATGGCCGTCGGCGCCGGCCGCCATGGAGGCGGCGACATGTTCGGGCAGGGCATTGGCCGACAGGGCCCAGATCGACACCGGATAGCGTCGGCCGGCGCTTTCGGCGGCGCGAATGGCCCGGATGGCGGTCAGGCCGTCCATCACCGGCATCTGCATGTCCATCAGGATCAGGTCGAACGAGGAGACCGCCGCGGCCTCCACCGCCTCGGCGCCGTTCTCGACACAGGTCAGCTCGACGTCCGAGTCGCTGAACAGCAGTTCGACGACCTTGCGGTTGATGGCGTGATCCTCGGCCAGCAGCACGCGCGGGGCGCGGATGTCGCCCGGTTCGGCGGAGACCAACGGGGCCGCATCGGCCAACGGCGCGCTCCAGCGGTCCAGGGGCAGAGTCAGGGTGAAGCGCGATCCGGCGCCGGGCTCGGACCAGGCTTCCAGCACGCCGTCCATGGCTTCGGCCAGGGCGCGAGAGATGGCCAGACCCAGACCCGTGCCGCCGAAGCGGCGGGTGATCGAGCCGTCGGCCTGTTCGAAGCGCTCGAACAACCGGTCCTTCACCTCCGCGTCGAAGCCGATGCCGGTGTCGCTGACGGTGATCGACAGGCGGCCATCGTCCGCGGTCGTCGCCTCCAGAGTGATGCGGCCATGAGCGGTGAACTTCACCGCGTTGGACAGCAGGTTGCAGAGGATCTGCCGCAGGCGGACGGCGTCGCCGACGAAGGCGCCGAACACGCTCCGGTCGATGGCCAGATCGAAGCCCAGCCCCTTCTCCCGGGCGCCTGGCCGGAACAGGGCGGCGGCCGAGCGCAGGCAGGCGGCCAGGTCGAACTGCTCGGGCTTCAGTTCCACCCGGCCCGACTCGATGCGGGCCAGGTCCAGGACATCGGCGAGGATGGCTTCCAGCGTCTGGCCGGACGTCTCGATCAGCCCGACCATCTCGACCTGGGCGGGGGTCAGGTCGGTCCGCGACAGGGCCGAAGCCACGCCCATCACGCCGTTCAGGGGCGTGCGGATTTCGTGGCTCATGTTGGCCAGGAATTCGCTCTTGGCGCGGTTCGCCGCCTCGGCCAGGTCGCGGGCGCGGGCCGTGGCCTCCTCGACGTGCTTGCGGCTGGTGATGTTCTTCAGCACGCCCAGGACGCCGGTGATACGCCCCTGTTCGTCCTTGATCAGCTCGGCCGCCGAGAAAGCCCAGACCTCGCGGCCGTCGGCCGGATTCATGCGGTACTCGGTGCGGAACGGCGTGCCGGCGGTCAGACTCTGTTCCCAGCAAGCCTTGGCCGCTTCGCGGTCGTCCGGATGAACGGTGACCCAGATGTCGCTCGCGACATCTTCGTAGGTCAGTCCGCCGCCGAAGAAGGTGTCGGTCGCGCCGTCGACCTTGAGGGTCTTGTCGCGGTAGTCCACCTCGTAAACCAGCACATCGGCGATCTCGAGCGCGAGTTTGAGTCGCCGCTCCGAGCGCTCCGCCCGTTCAAGCGAAGCGATCAGCTCGGTAATGTCGTGGCTCATGAAAACCAGGCCGCCGACTTCGCCGGTCTCGGAGCGCCACGGACCGACCTGGGCGGAGAGCCAAAGGTCCGCGCCGTCGGGGGCGGAGACCCTGAGCCGGCTATTCTGGACCGACTCGCCGCCGAGCGCCTTGAGATAGGTTTCGCCGTAGCGCTCAATCCAGCCGGGGAAAAGCTCCTGAACGGTCCGACCGAGCGCCTCCTCCCGGGGGACGCCGGTGTCGCGGGACCAGCTGTCGTTGACATACAGAAAGCGCAGGTCGCGATCGGTCATCGACAGCGTCATCGGCGCCGAGCGCATGATCGCCTGTTTGATCGATGTGGCCACACGAGCCTCGCGCTCGACGATTTCCGCGGCCCGCTCGGTCCGCAGCCGGTCGATCGCCCCGGCCAGGAGGGCAGCCAGGTCGGTCAGGGCGGCGATGATGCGATCGTCCCGGTCGCGGGGTTCGGCGAAGGCCAGGCACAGGGCGCCGATCTTGATCCCCTCGCCGACCATGAGCGGCGCGTTGGCGTAGGCGCGGACGAACGGCGGGCCGGTGACCCAGTCGTGGTCAGGCCAGGTGTCCGCCGTGTTTCGGATCCACAACGGGTCGGTGCTGTCGAGATGGCGGGCGGTGGTCGAATTGCCGTGGTCGTCGAACCGTTCGGGCGCGCCATCGAAGCCGGACATCCAGACGTGGTCTTCCTCGACCAGCACGACATAGGCGTGGTCCGCTCCCGAGACGCCGCGGGCCAGCCGCGCGATCCGGTCGATCACCGGCCGCAGCGCCCGCAGGTCGAGGGAGCGAATCTCCGCCAGTCTCGCGAAATCAGAAGGCGCGGTTCGCGCCATGCCATGTCTCTCCCGTCGGAACGCGTAACACCGTGATGCGACAGGGTTAATGAGGCGTGACCTGACGCCGCGTCAGAGCAGCTTTATCTCCTTCAGCCGCTGCAGGAGGAACGCGTCAGCGGTGATCGGCTGCGGGTAGCGGTCGGGATTTTCGGCTGTCGCACAGCCGGGCAGGGTCCTGACTTCGTAGTCCGGCGCGAAATGCAGGAAGAACGGCGTCGAGTAGCGCGGGAAGGCGCGGCGCTCGGGCGGCGGATTGACCACCTGATGGATGGTCGAGGGCAGCACATGGTTGGTCGCCCGCTCCAGCATGTCGCCGATGTTGCAGACCAGGCAGCCCGGCGGCGGGTTGATCGGCAGCCACTGGCCGTCGCGGTCCTTGACCTGCAGGCCGCCTTCCTCGGCGCCCAGCAGCAGGGTAATGGCGTTGATGTCGCCGTGGGCCCCGGCCCGGACGCCCGTCGCGTCGGCGGGGATCGGCGGATAGTGCAGCAGCCGCAGGATGCTGTTGCCCTCCTTCACCGCGTCGTCGAACTGGTGGCGCGGCAGGTTCAGGTAGGCGGCGATCGCTTGCAGCACCTTTACCCCCATGGAATCGAGGGCGTTGTAGAGCCAGGCGATCTTCTCGTGGAAGTCGGCGATCTCGGCCGGCCAGACGTTGGGCGGCATCTGGGTTTCGTATTTGTGGCCGGGCGGCAGATCGCGGCCCATGTGCCAGAATTCCTTCAGGTCGAAGTGGCTGGCGCCCTTGGCGGTCTCGATGCCGAAGGGGATGTATCCGCGCTGCCCGCCCTTGCCGACGGCGTATTGCTTCTTCACATCCTCGGGCAGGGCGAAGAAGCGTTTGGCGGCGTCGATGGCCGCGTCGATCTTCGCCTGGTCCAGGTCGTAGTCGCTGATCACCGCGAATCCGTAGCGTCGGAAGCTGTCGCCAAGCGCCCGGGAGAAGCCGTCGAAGTCGGCGGCGTAGGCCTTGAAGGAAACGGGCGCGATGGCGGACTGGGGCACGGATGGTCTCCGCTGAGGATCATGGGGCAGGCTGTTTACACCGCTGACGGCTGTCTGACGACGCGGCATTGACGTGAATCAGGCGAAGTCCTCGCGCTCGGCGGTCTCGCGCTGGTCCTCGTCGCGGCCGCTGGTGTCCCAGCCGTCGGCGGCGCCCGGTTTCATCTTCGCCAGGTCGGCGGCCAGCAGGCGATCCATGGTCTGGGCCGCGTCGCGGGAGGCCAGCAGATAGGCCTCGCTCTGACCCCACATGGGGCGCAATTCCTCGAAGGTGCGCCTGTCGTGCCGGCGGAAGTAGTCGGCCGCGCGCCGGGCCCGGTGCGCGCGGAAGCCCAGGGCCTTGAGCGCCGTGACGCCCATGGCCAGGGCCCCTTCAAAGGTCTCCCGCTCCACCGCGTCCGCGCCGTTGGCCAGCATGTCGTAGGCGTGTCGCCGGTCGTAGGCTCTGGCGAGGATAGTCAGGTGCGGGAAGGCTTCCCGCGCGCGCTCCACCAGCTCGGCGGCCTTTTCCTGGTCGTCGATGGCCACGATGAGCATCCTGGCCCGCTCGGCGCCGGCCTGTCGCAGCAGGTCCAGCCGGGTGGCGTCGCCATAGTGCACCCGTCGGCCGAACCGGCGCAGCAGGTCGATCATCTCGATGTCGGCGTCCAGCACGGTCGACTTGAAGCCGTTGGCCATCAAGAGGCGCCCGGTCACCTGACCGAACCGCCCGAACCCGGCGATGATGATGTCCGGCTCGGCGTCGACCGCCTCGAAGGTCGGATCGGCGATGGTCTCGGTGGGGTTCTTGCGGTCGAGGGTGGTGAGGATCTTCTCGTAGACGATCACCGTCAGGGGGGTCATGGCCATCGACATGGCAACCACCGCAGTCAGCAGGTCGGCCAGGGGCTGGCTGATGACGCCGGCCCCGACGGTGAAGGTCAGCAGGACGAAGGCGAACTCGCCGCCCTGGGCCAGGGCCACGGCCACCGTGGCGGCCAGCCGGTTGGACGCCCCGCCGACCCGGGCGAGGGCGAACATGACGGCGAACTTCAGCGCCATCAGCCCCAGCACCAGCCCGATCAGCAGCAGCGGCTGGCGCAGGATCAGGCCGAAGTCGATGGTCGCGCCCACGGTGATGAAGAACAGTCCCAGCAGCAGGCCGCGGAACGGCTCGTTGTCGGTCTCCAGCTCGCGGCGGAACTCGCTCTCGGCCAGCACCACCCCGGCCAGGAAAGCGCCCAGGGCCGGCGACAGGCCGACGATCTGCATCAGCAGGGCCACGCCGACCACGATCAGCAGGGAGGTGGCGGTGAAGATCTCGCGCAGCCGCGACTGGGCGATGAAGCGGAACACCGGCCGGACCACGAACCGACCGCCGCCGACCACCGCGCCCACGGCCGCCAGCACGGCGATGGTCTGCAGCCAGGCCGGCAGGTCGGAGATCAGGCTGGCGGACTCCGCCGTGTTCGCCGTCAAGGTCACCGGCCCGGTGGCCAGCAGGGGCAGCAGGGCGAACAGCGGGATGATCGACAGGTCCTGCAGCAGCAGCACCCCGAAGGCCGCGCGGCCGACGGGCCCCTGTCGCAGACCCTTCTCGTCCAGAGTCTGCAGGACAATGGCGGTCGAGGACATGGCCAGCACCAGGCCGGCCGCCAGGGCCGTCGGCCAGGCCAGGCCCAGCAGCATGGCCGCCGCGGCGATGGCCAG